>CALXUD010000032.1 GCA_944391585.1 uncultured Alphaproteobacteria bacterium
CAGCAATAAACGAGTATCTTCCTTAATTGGAAAAGAGCCGGAAGGAGCTGTGATACAGTCATTTCCGTTAGCAAACAGTTCTTTAATGAAAGCTGTTGTGGAGCCTGCTCCCGGAACAGTTTGTGTTTGTTTCCCATGAACAACTTCGGGGGCGTTAGGAACTGTTGGATGGACAGAAGAGGTGTTTGACGTATTAATGGAAGAAGGTTCTTCTGCCGCGGATACATTTGGGGTTGCGGCTTGTGGGTCTTTCGGAATTTCTGTCGGTGTCCATTCTTTAGGCATTTCCAAGATTGGTTCGTCCGATGTTTTTCCCGTCGGTGTTGAAGTGTCAGAAAGATTAGATGTAGACGGCATCGTTTCTTCCGTTTTGGGAAGAACTGGTGCATCAGTTGTTGTTTGTTGCAAATCTTTTTCTGATGTTTCCGAAGTCATCTTTTCTACGCTTTCTTTATTAACGGACAATTTTTATGAACGAGAGGCGGGAACCAAAGTCAGAACTTCTTCAATACCGTTCATGGATGTTGTCAGTTTATTTTTTGTAATGGATTGAACTATATGACCAGAAGGCAGTCGTTCCCCTTTTCGAACAGTGAGTTCAGTCCCGTCACTTTCTTTTAAACAGGCATTTAATTCGCCTCGAACACCTTTTACCCCAACCAAAGTATAAAGAGTATTCACTGGTTTGAATTCAATTTCAACGGATACAGGTGTCACTTTTGATGATTTTTCGGAAGCAGATGCTGTTTTATCTCCCGTTGTATTTTGATCTGTCATTTGTTGAGCGCGTGCACGTCTATCCAAGGCCTCTTGGCGTAGGCGTTCACGGGTAGCTTCTGCATCGGCAATTTGCTGTTCAATTAAGGCCGCTTCTTGTTTTTTCTTTTCCAACAATAAGCGTTGTTCTTCTTGTTCTTGCCACCACTTAATACGTTCTTTAATAATGTCTTCTCTTTTGCTAATTTCAGCTAATCGTGATTCGCGATATTGAGTTTTAAGCTTTTCCAAGTCATTACGCAGTGTTTCTTTTTGCATTTGCAATTTTAGGAAAGCATTACCGCGTTCTAAATCAGCCATTTCTTGAAAAACTTCAGAAGTGATGCGGCCCAATAATTGCTCTGAAGGTAAATCTTTTTTGGAAATGGATTTTTCTACCGGTGCCGGACCTGTAATCAGGGTTTCTTGAACACCTGGCAGCGGGGCTAATTCAATAGCTCCTAATGACGGACGAGAAGGGAAATTAACTGCCGTACGCTCCGTATTTGCTTCTGGTGTGGTTAAACTTTCCTCCAATATTTTTTTAGCGGCTTGAGCGCGTGCAGCAATATCTGCCGCTGTTTCCGCTTGCGTTTCGGTCGGCTGCGGCGTTGGTTGTGTTGTTGTTGGTTGCGGTGTCGGCTGAGCCATTGTCGGCTGCGATGCCTGTTGTGTTGTTTGAGCCGCTTCCTGAGCCGAAACGGAAAAACTGATGCATGCCGCGGATAAGAGTAAGGTACTTAAGAAAGATAAGGTTTTATTTTGCATAGATTCTCCCCTCATATGTCCATTTGTTTTGTAGTGAGTCTACATCTGGATTATAGTTAATTTTAATCATTTCTAAACCGGAAAATTTATTGAAAAACTCTCGCCATTCCCATGGTGTATAGGAAGAAGCAACTGAAAATTTAAAGGCACGATAATTTTGTTGATTTGGAGGTACTGTCCCATCTGCATTATTGGGAGGAACGAGAATGTTTTCCTCCGAAATGGAGAGCGGTAGATTCGTTGCCTGAATAATATCGTTCAAATCATGTTTTAATTGAGCAGATTCCATATTGGGAACAGAAGCCATTACCGGTAAGTCATTCCAAGTAATGCGACCGGTTGCCGATTTTCCTTCTGCGTCCAGATTAATATCTACTTTTGAAATTTTATATTCATTTAAAGCGGTTTTTAGATAGGTTAAACGGCTGCCCGATTGCCAGGATGGTTTCCAGCCGGTTTCAATGCCGGTTGGCGTGCAGGTAATTGTATCCAGCTTCCAGCCCGGTATTGTCATAACGTTTAATTGATAGGCATAATTCCAGCAACGACCGACGAAGGAATCAATATCCACCACTTTTTCCCAAGGCTTTGCTTGTTCCGGAACGGGTTCAACCGGCTTAACAACTTCTGGGGCTTGAATTGTGGCAACTTTTGGAGGGGTAAAGACCGTATCCCACAAAGAAATAACCAAATAGATGACTCCTGAAATCAAGCCTAAAATCGCAATTGCGAGCAGCAACAAAATTTGTGTGCGCTTGGCGGCACTCATTTCAACCAATCGGACTTTGCGAATACCTTTTACTAAATCAGGCAGATTTCCTGGTTCGGATCCTTCAACTCCCCATTCCGGGGGTGCAATCTTTTTATCCCAATCCGGTACGGCCATCATGGAGAAGAATGCTTTTTGAGCCTCTTCTTCAGTTTCAAATAAAACATCTTCTTCTGATAAGATTAAATCATTTCTGATAACAACAAACCACCAACCTTCTTTTACACGGAAGACGGCACAAACAGATGATTGATCCGACAAAGCACCGGCAACAGCGGCCGCTAAAGAAGGTTCTCCCTCCTTATGCCCCATGGCCTTTTTCCCCAAACCATATTGTGGGGCAGAGGAAAAGCGCAGACAGTATAAATCCAACTCTTCATCACTTTCCATCGTTTCCCGCACTTCAGGAATCGGATCATCCGGATTTTGGAGCGGCTGCCAAATCAAACCGACTGCATACCCCATTCCTTCAACCAGAACGGTTCCGCGTTGCGATTTTTCCATACCGTTTTGCCCGGCGGGAAGCGTCTCGCTGATGAAGTTCGCTGTTTGCGGCTGTTGTTGTCCTTGCTCGTCAGTCACGTTAAAAGCTCCTTAAAAGTTTTGCATCCGTGTTTCCGGTGAAAGTGGTGATTCCAAAACTTCTGGCGTAATCAGAACCACTAAAACATCACGGTTTTTCGAATCATACGCCTGACCACCTAAAATGGTGAGTCGTGGCTGACCAATACCGGCTGAATTTGTTGTATTCTGAACTTTTTCAAAACCAGTTAAAATCAAAGTAGAACCTGAACGCATAGCAATTTCTTGAATGAAACCGCGCATTTGCATAGTTGGTAACTGAACCGTTGATGTTTCACTTTCATTATCATCGGTGTTATCTTCAGATGGTTGTTCATCCTCTTGTCCGTTATTTTGAGATGATCCCGTTGAGAATGTTTCCAATGAAATCAAATCTGTCAGATTTAATGAAAAGAGCATAATCAAACGGCCATGATCCAAAATCCGTGGGAGAATTTCCATTGTGAAACCGTAGTTTAACGTATCGGTATCAATTTCTGTTTCCGTCGTTGCATCAGAGCCGCTGCCTGTTGTTGTAACGGTTGTCTCTTTCACATAATTTTGGGAGGTTGTTACCTGAACCGGTGCTACCTTATTATTTAAGGTCGTAACCGTGGAAGATGTAATAGTTGAGGTCTTCCCTTGCGTTGACAGAGCTTGAATAATTGCGCCGGAATCTTTCCAATGTGAATTTGCGTCAATCAAGGCCATAGACAATGTTCCTGCCGTGGAAGCGCCCGCTGTCATTGTCGCGGCCGAACCAATGAAGTAAGGGCTGAAAAACTTGGTGCTGATTGTATCGTTGTTAAAGATTGCTTGCAAGTCTAAACCGTAATTGTTTTCATCCGAAATGGAAACATTCAACACTTTAACGGAAATAGCTACCTGACGGGACATTTTTTCATTCCAGTTGTTGATATAAGAAGCTACTCGGCGCATTGCATAAGGGGCTGCGGTAACAGTGACTGTCCCGGTTGGACGGCTGAAAGAAACTTCCCCGTCTTTGCCGAGAGCCTGTTTTACCCCTTCTTCAATACTTTCCCAGAGAGAAACTTCTGCTTTAGTAGACAAACTGCTGGAGTTGTCACCACCCGATCCATTATCCCCCATGCTTGCGCCCTTTAAATCGGCGGTCATACTGGTTTCTGTCGGCAAAGCATAAATCGTGAAAACACGAGTTTCTTTTGTGAAAAAAGTAATAATACCGCTTTTATAACGCCACCAAACCCCGAAACGGTTGGACATATAGTTTAATAAACCGCTGAGTTTTCCAGAATAATTAACCGGTATTGTCTCTGTTGGAATGGCATTTTCTGCTTTTAAATCATCTAAGCGTACGGTAATACCAGTTAGATCCATGATTTCTTGTGCCAAAATCGGTAGAGTGGATTCTTCAGAAATAGCCAACGTAATACCGTCATTTTTTTCGGCCCACATTGGTAGCGGATCTCCCTCGGTAATTTTGATGCTGTTATCACCAAGCCAAATATCGTTTTTGGCAAAAACAGTGTCGGTAATTAAAGGCGTATCCGGAATTTGTGCCTTTTCCAAATTTTCTTCCACCACAGCCAGCGTGGTTTCAATTTCTTTATTCCGTTCGGCTACATATTTGGTGCACGAGGTCAGAGTGAACAATGCCACCAGAGTTCCTAAAACTAGTTTTGATGCGTAATTAACCTTCATTTTCATCCTCCCGTGTTGAAACAACCAAAACGCGGTTGCCTTTATAGAATGTGCCAATTGGTGCCGGAACAGCCCGCGCAAAAGAACGTAGTAATGCCATGGAAACATCCATGTACGTTCCGCGGAAAACAACACCGGCTTCTAGAATATAATCTTTATCTAATTTCCAAATTAAGGTCCAACCGGATTCTTCACTCCATTTCAGGAGCAAGCCTTGGACGGTATCTCCCGGTTTGGCAATCCAATCTTGAATGGTGTCACCATAGGTCACTTTTTGAACTAATTCGCTGGTTTCTACAGCCGGTTTAATTGTTTTTTGAGGTGATTTATCTGCTTCCACTTTTTTCTTTAACGTCTCTAACGCCTCTTTCTGTTTTACTTGTGGTTTTTGTGTCGGCTGTGTTTGTGGCTTCGGCGTCGATTGAGCTTTTGGTTTTGATGCTGGTTGAGCTTGTTGTTTTGGCTCCGATTGCGGTTTTTTTTCTTTTACGGAAACGCCGCCGGCCACTCCCGGTTTAGATTTAGCTACTGCTGTCGGATTGCTCTCCCCTGGTGCAACATAGCTTTTTT
Source organism: uncultured Alphaproteobacteria bacterium (assembly GCA_944391585.1). Lineage (GTDB taxonomy): Bacteria > Pseudomonadota > Alphaproteobacteria > CAAHEQ01 > UBA3637 > CALXUD01. The sequence goes on from CALXUD010000032.1 coordinate 5,108, forward strand.
CGGCTGGTTGTGTTTGAGCCTGAGCCGGATGTGTCGTCAAGGCAAGAGCCATCAAGCCGAAAAAACATCCGGAGCCAAGGGCAAAAGCTGTCTTTTTAAATAATGTGTGCGTCATTGTGAACTCCTTTATTGACGATACTGTATTTTTTTGTTTTATACAATCTTTGTTTTTCATTTTTTTACCATTTTATTGTTCTTTTTTCAATTGTTTTTCCAGAAGCGGTTGTGTTTTGTGTGATATCTACATTTTCTGCCTTTTCAACCGCGCGAATCACAAAAGAATCGGCTGAGCGCTTTGTGTAAGAAACACGAATTTGATGAGTGGATAAACCTGTTCCCAATAAAGCATTTTTTACCACAGCCAGTCGTTGTGCTTGAATGGAAGGATTGGATTGACTCATTCGAATTTCAACAATCAAGCGAGGATCTTGAATGGTTTGTAATGCAAAAGCTTTAATCCATTTTAACGTTTGACCCGATAAAGCGGTGGCGTTTTTATAAAAACTGACCTTAATTTCATGTGGCAACAAGAAATCGGTGCCTGTATTTTGTTCCAAGTTCTTTAACAGTGTATCCGCCAGAGCCGACGGGACAACACGGCGTTCTTTACGCGGCAGGGCTTCTGTTTCTTCAGAAGAAGATTGAATAACCGGAGCTAATGGTAGCAATAACGGTTTCTTCTCAATTGTGCCGGAAACGCGAGAATTGTTTTGAGAAGTTTGTTGCGGTGTTGATAATTCTTGAGGTTTCACAACAGGAGCGACCAAATGATTGGCGCCCAAATTAACAGGGGTTTTCTCTGTTTGTGTTAATGGACGAACAGTAGGTGTGCTTGAATTTTCCGAAGTGGATGGAACAGGTTGACGGACATCAACGACCGGTGTTGTCGGTGCATCTTCTTGTGTCGGCAACAAATAAGTGGGAACAACAAAATCGCCCTCGGCAGTTAAAAGAGCAACGTCTTCTTCTGTTGCGGCCATATCATCGGCTGTTAATTCAGTTGGATCGCCATCACCTTGCGCAACGGAAAATTCAAAATCAGCCGGGTAGGGGCGCGCCGATGCGGATGTGCAAACGGAAAAGCTTAAAAAAGTAAGGAGAGCCGAACCAAAAAAGAGGATTTGTTTGTTCATTTGTTGTTGTCCCTTTGCATTTAATACACACTTATTTTCTTATCATATAGTCTAAATCTTTAATTTTTTACTAACAAAAAGAGAACTTTTTTATCTTTTTTATCAAAATGTTATTTTTTTTTATTTTAAAAAAACGCTGGACAAAAATGAAAAATTATGTCATAATTTTATATAAGCTTTAATAAGAAGCTTAGATATTGTGTGTTAAGAATAGGAGAAAAAACATGAATAAATATCTGAAATACTTATCTTTATGTCTGGCCGCCGGATTGGTCTTTGCTGCTCCGGATGTGTTGGCTGCTCAAGGAGACCAATTAAGTACTGCAGGAAACCCATTTGATACAACGTTAAAAGTGTTGGTGGATACGTTTAAAAACATTCGTGCCGTTGTCTATGTGGCCGGTGGTTTTGCTTTGGTTGGGATGGCGGTTGCCTCTATGTTGGGTAAGTTGGCATGGAAATGGTTGGCAGCGGTTGCGATTGCGTTGGCGATTGTGGCTATGGCCGGTGCTATCGTTGACTACGCGACAGGTAACTACTCCAGCCGGACTGCAGGTAGTACGCCGGGATTTGAAGATACTTTATATCAATAGTTTTGTATCTTTGATGTTGATAAAAGCCTCCCTTGATTGGGGGGCTTTTTTTTGCAAGAAGGAAGGTTACAGTGTGTTAAAAATCTTCGAATTTGCGTGGATTTTTTTATAATATGTGCAAAAAGTATTTGAAAGCGAAAAAAGTAAGATGAGTGTAATTAATAAATTATGCTTTTGGTAAATAAACGATTACGCGCAACCCGCCCAGTGCGCTGTTATTTGATAATTGAATATCACCACCATGGGATAGAATAATATCTTTTGAAATAGTCAAACCCAATCCGATGCCTCCTGTTTTGCTATTTCTGGATTTATCCAGTCGAAAGAACGCTTTGAAGACATCTTTTTGTTTGGTTTGAGGAATACCGGGGCCGTCATCATCAATAAAAATACACGCCATCCCCTTTCGAACACCTAATTTTATTTGGGTGTTATGTGCATATCGACCGGCATTGGTGATCAGATTCATTAAAGCACGTCGTAAATCATTAGGGCGACCTTTAATCATCACTTTTTCTTCGGCATGAAAATCAAGTTGCTGTCCCGTTTTTTGCGCTTTTTCGGATAAATCCCGTAAGAATTCATTTAAATCAATCGGCTCCGGCGGAGTTTTATCTTCTCCTTTGGTAAAGGCGAGATATCCGTTGAGCATCTCTTCCATTTCTGCAATATCGGCGAGTAAATCTGTTGTTTGCTCATTTTGAGGCATCATGGAGAGTTGTAGTTTCATACGAGTTAAAGGAGTGCGTAGATCATGTGATACACCGGCCAGCATTTCGGTTCGTTCCATAATATATTTATAAATTCGGTTGCGCATTAAGATGAAGGAGTGGCCGGCTTGGCGCACTTCGGTGGCCCCTTCGGGTTTAAAATCTATTGAGTGATGTCCGGTGCCGAATAATTCAGAAGCTTTTGATAGGCGCTCAATGGCACGTACCTGGTTTTTCATGAATAAAAAGGCAATCCAGAAAAGTAAAATGGAAGAGCCAATCATCCAGACTAGAAAAACGTGGATTGTTGAACTAAAAAAACGTTTGCGCGGAATATCCACTTTTAAAACCCCTTTTTCTAACTGAATGAACAAAGAGATGTTGCGATTAGATTCTTCTTTCCAAGTATAGGGGTAATCCATTTCCTCCTTTAAAAGAGTATCCAGCGCGTAATTAACTTGAGTGATTTTATGTGGAAAGTTGAGGGTTAATTCTGCATTGGGTAGGAAAGACGCATTCAGCAATAAATAGTGTTTTGTCTTTTGAAAAATTTGAGTCAGCACATCCGGTTCCGTTTCAACAAAATTGTCAATTGTCGGGATCAGCATTTTTATTTCACCCACAATATCAGAGGCTAAACGGCGACTGACGGTGTCCCAATGACGATCATAAAAAAAGATAATCATAACGAATTGTAAAATTAAAAGCGGTAACAGAATGATGAGAATAAATCGATAAAGCAAGCTTTTTGGGAAAATATAAACGCGCATATATTTTAACCCGTGTTTAATCCAATCCCACAGGCGGTTCAGTACTTGAAAAACAGAAGGAAGGTTTTGTGTCATTTAAATTACCAAGGAATAACCTTGCCCCCGAACGGTTTGAATATAAAGTGGATTTTTAATATCGGATTCAATTTTTTTCCGCAGGCGCGTGATTTGAACATCAATGGTGCGGATATTATCAGTTTTTAATAAGTCAGCTAATTCTTCTCGAGATAAAGTTTGATTAGGTTTTTGAGCTAAAGCACGTAAGAGTTCTTGTTCAGCAGTAGTTAAAGAAACGGGATCATCTTCTTTCAGTAAAATTCCTGTGATCATTTTATAGGTATAGGGGCCAAAAGAAATGGATTCCAATTGTTTTTTACTTTGAGCACGACGCAAAATATTGTGAATCCGTAAAAGAAGTTCCTTTGGTTCAAAGGGTTTTGTTAAATAGTCATCTGCGCCATTTTCCAAACCCGTAATACGGTTATCAATATCCCCCATAGCGGTTAACATTAAAATGGGGGTATCATAGTCAGTTTCTCGGAGTTGTTTGGTAAGAGTATAACCATCTTTTCCAGGCATCATAACATCCATGACCAATAGATCAAAAGAAAATAATTGAATGAGGGAGAGAGCTTCTTCGGCATTAGCAGCTTCAGAAACTTCAAAGTCATTATTTGAAAGATATTTTTGAAGCAGTCCCCTTAAACGTGTATCATCATCAATAACTAGGATATGATTTTTAGACATTATGTGTTTAAAACCTTATTTAAGAGAGTTTGTCCCGTTTCGCCGCCATCTCCTGTCAATTTATCTTTTAAGACAGTATCCATTGCGTTAATGTGCTCACGAATGACAGCCATTTCATCCGCTTGAATTTCCGGAACGCGTTCAATATAACGGCATAAATGTTCTCCAATGTCTGTAATTAACGGATAACCGAATGTAGCGCCTTGACCTTTGGCATTATGTGCTATTTTAAACAATTCCTTCCGAATGAGGTTTTCTCGTTTTTCTCCGGCTAAAGAGCGGGCATCTTGTAAGGTCTGATTCATTTTTACAATATCGCGGGCAGCCCAAATCGGATATTCTTTGGCAAGAGCAGCGATGGCTTCGTTTGCCTGAGCCAGCTGATTAGCCATTTGAGAAGCCAACGGTTGGGCAGTGGGTTTCGGTTCAGGCGATTTAACTGTTGAATCAGCTGTTGCTTCAGTTGTCGTTGGTATTTTAGAAGATAAAGGGCGAGATGGTTCTGCCGGTGTTTCCGGAAAATTATCCTGGGCAATTTTTTGAAACATTTCAGGTAATTCAAGATTAGATGTCATCAGGGATGTCTCCTTTTTTTTGATTTAAAATCAGTATATCAAAAAAAGAAGAGGATTGGCAATGTTTTTTTTAACGTGCCTTGAAATGAAAAAATCCCCGCAAAAGGGGTGGAATTTTAGGACAAACATTTAAATGGTGCGGTTAAGAAGACTCGAACTTCCACGAACTTTCGTTCACAAGCACCTCAAGCTTGAGCGTCTACCAATTCCGCCATAACCGCAATAAAAGTAGTATAACTGAATTTATCCCGAAAATCAAGTTTTTTAAAAAGAGTTATCCAACAATATCTGTGCTCCACGCGGTGTCATTTTTTGTAGACAATAATTGCCATCCATATAATGTAAATCATAATAAGAATTTTGACAGGATTCAGAAGATAGATAAAGAGTAAAAATGGGGTGATTCATCAATTCCTTTTTATATTTCTCGTGATTTTTATAAAATACATCTGTGAGCGCAACTAATTGTTTTTTTAGTGGAACATATAGGAATTTATATTCGGGGAGATAAAATGATAAAATGTAGCAAGGTTCTATAGTTGTGCAAATAATCGTGCTGTCCGGAGGAATGTTTTGTCGAATATCGTATTGAATCACCTGATATGTTGGAGCGAACATGGTTTGGTATTGTCTTTGATAAGTTAAAAGTGCGGCAGGAATAAAGAATAACAAAAAAGCAATCAAATATTTTTTTTCTTGTCCAAGCATATAAGCGACAATTAAATAAAGAGGAGGTAATAAAAAAACGATGTAAAGAGGGACCAGGATTGGTCTTAGAATGAAACTGATTCCAAAAGCGATTAAATACAATAAAATAACATTTAAAAAAATATATAAAAAATCTTTTTTACACTTTGATTGGGGGGTAAAACACGCAATTAAAAAAAGAATGATTAGAAAAAATTGAGGTGCATTTAAAAAAGAAACTAACGGCACATCTAATACGGTATTGTATTTAACTAAATGATGAGATTGATATAGTAAAAGCGCCAGGGAATTAAGTGTTGAAGTGGTCGTAGGATACCAA
>CALXUD010000033.1 GCA_944391585.1 uncultured Alphaproteobacteria bacterium
ACGGGATTGCGTCAAATTGTTTCAGCTAATGAAATGAATGATGTAATGAGTGTTTTAAAAGGTAAAAATAAAGTGCGTCGTGCTCAATGGAGCAAGCGCAGTCAGGAATACACAGCTAAAATCAATTCCGGAGATGTTGTTGCAATTGCTGAAGTTTTAAGAGATTTATATAAAGATCCCTCTAAAGGTGAACAAACTTATTCTGAACGTCAAGTTTATAAACAGGCAATGAGTCGCTTGGCTCCCGAATTTGCAACATTTCAAAATATTCAGGAGGATGCAGCTGTTGCTCAAATTGAAAAAGTTTTGTTGACAAAGGAAGCCATCCGCTTTAAATAAGGCACATATTTGAATATCATTAGGGGGGAAAGATGCGGTTTAAACTGAAGAGCCGTTTGTTGGCTGTAATTCTTTTTTGTTCTTTGTGTATTTATTTATTTTTGGATATGAGGCAGGAAGAGTCTTTGATTCAATATGCCCATGATTATATGCCGCTTTTTCAATCTTTTTTTAAGGCTCTGATTTTCTTTTGTATTATTCTTTATTTGGTGCGTGTTTTAAAAGTTTTATTTGCAAAATATATTTTAAAACGTGCGCATTTAAATGTGAGTGTAAGAGAAACATTTATTTCTGTTTTCGGCTATATTGGAGTGCTTGTTGCTGCAATGGTTGCTTTAGGAGTTATGGGGGTTAATTTTCAAAATTTAGCTATTATTTTTGGTGCTTTATCCGTTGGTATTGGTTTTGGGCTGCAGCATGTGGTTAATAATTTCATTTCAGGTTTATTGATTTTAATTGAACGTCCCATTAAAATCGGTGATTGGATTGTTATTAAAGGACAGGAGGGAATTGTTCGGAAAATCAATATTCGTTCCACAGAATTACAAACATTTAATCGCGCTTCGGTTATTATTCCAAATGCGGATATTATTTCAAATGACTTGGTGAATTGGACTCATTCTGATTTATATGCACGCGTTGTAATTGATTTAGGTGTTTCTTATACAACAGATATTGATAAAATGAAGGCTCTTTTGAAAAGTTGTATGGCGCGTGATAAACGGATTACAAAAGATCCGGAGCCGGAAATTGCTTTTTTAAATTTTGGAGAAAACAGTTTGAATTTTCAAGTGCGTTGTGTTGTCAAAAATGCTTTTGAACGGGCAGCAGTTCAAAGTGATTTAAATTATTGTATTTTAAAAGCTTTTAGACAAAATGAAATTGAATTTCCGTTTCCGCAGCGTGTGGTTCGGATTTTGTCAGAAAAATCAGAAAAAACGCTTTAATTTATTCTCGTGTTTTAGATTGATTCGGTAATACTTGAATATATTGTTTTTTCAAACTTTTTGAAGTTGTCTTAAAAATATATTTATTTTGGGTTGTATCAAATGAAACCAAGATATTGGATTTTGGACTTAATTTATTTTGATGCAATTGAATGGTTAATGGAGTCAAAATCTTTGTTTTGATTAAGTTTTTCAGTGGTCGTGCTCCATAACGCGGACGAGACCCTTCTTTAATTAATTGTGTGCGAGAACTATCCGTTAAAGATAACTGAACACCGAATTGATTATTTAATTTTTCTTGAGCCGGTTTTAAGGTTAAATCAATTATTTGACTTAATACATCCTCTGAAAGAGGTTTAAATAAAATGCGTGCCTGTAAGCGCCCCATAAATTCGGGAGAAAAGGCATTTTCAATCGCTTTTTCATCTGCCTCATAAGAGATTTTTCCACTGTTTTCATCAAAACCCAAACCGGCAGTTTCTTTAATTCCGGCATTGCTGGTCAAAATAAAAGTTGCTTGAGATAAATCAACATCTCCGGCAGCTGTATCATGTGCAGTTCCTTTATCAAAAATTCCCAAAAAGAGCTTATGAACGGTTTCATTCGCTTTTTCAAATTCATCCAAGATAAAAACAGCTTGAGGATTTTGAGAAATCGTTTTGTACAATAAGCCCGCTTGATCAGAACCGATATATCCCGGAGGAGAACTGATTAACTTTGAAATGGAGTGTGATTCTTGAAATTCTGACATATTGATTAAAATAGATTTTTGCCCGGACAGGATGGGGCCCAATTCTTCAGCCGTGGCTGTTTTCCCAACTCCGGATGGTCCGAAAAAACCCATGACCGTTGGTTGTTTTTCCTCAATTAAAGCAAATTTTTTGGATTGAATTAATTCGGATATCTGATGAATGGCGCCTGTTTGCCCTAATACTTTTTGATTTAAAATATTTTCACATTCTAAAATAGGATCTCTTGTGTATTGGGTTTCAAATTTTTTAAAAAATTCGTAAACTGTTTGTGGTGTTATTTTTTTTACACCATTTATTTTTTTGATAACGGACAACATACGAAATGCATTTTGGATTTCTAATAGCTTATTGTTATCGGGGAAAAGAGCGTATCCTTTTTGTAAAACAGAATCAATTGCTTGTTTTGAAAAAAGACCGCTTGGTTTAACCAATAGTTTAGTATAACTCTTAAAAATTGCGCGTGTTTCCTGAAATGACAAAGGGAGTAATTCCAGATGAGTAAAAGAAGAAAACGGTGTTTTTGGCATAATTGTTTTTGAGGAAGCAAATGAACGTTGATATTCCTTTTCTTCATCTATGATTTTATTTAATTCATCTCGTTGTTTTTTTGTAACAATACAAATAACCGATTGTGGCTGTGATAAGAGTTGATCCACTTCATTGGCGAGTTCTTCCAATTCAAGAAAGGATATAATATCTGTTAAAATAGGAACACATTTATGATTTTGAACATCCTCAATAAATTGAGTTAAGATACCTTTACCCTTTGTTATGTCTTCTGAAAAAGAGATATTTTCCGATGAGTTGATAAAATTGGATGGATGCACTAAAACAAACGGAATTTGTTGTTTACCGATTAGTTGATATAAAGATTCGAAAAGGGATAAAAGTGGTAAGGCATCTTCTATTTTATCTACAATCAATAAAGCATTATTATGCACAGGCTCGGCCATAATTGTGGCCAATATTTGCATTTCATTTATACGAATAGGGTTAGGTGGAAATTGAACCTCATTTTTGTTTAAAATATCTCGAATACTTGAATAATCAAAGAATTGATTATTATCATTAGAAGAATCATTAAGAGAAAGGAGGGTAGGTGCTTGTTTATCTTGTTGTATAGATGAATGTGCATTTGTAGGATTTTTATCCTTTTTTTGAACATCACCATTTAAATTTTTTAAATCATCTGATTGAGAATTTTGCGTGTTCACATCGTCTTTATGCGCCATATAATGCCCTCCGTTCTTCTGATTGTGATATCAGAATAACTATCTTTTAAATTTTTGTCAATAATTTCTTTTATTTTATTTTATTTAAATCCATTTTAATCTTTTAAAAATATAGAGCATGAATAAACCAATTAATAAAATAAGAATCGTGACGATAATGAGACCCATTTCAGAAGAAGCCAGTGGAATCCCGCCAACATTCATACCAAATAATCCGGTGATAAATGAAAGTGGCAGGAATAATGTTGCCATAACGGAAAGCATGTACATATTACGTTGTGCTCGTTTATTGGCTTCATTTGTTAAAGCTTCTTGGTTAATATGCGTTCTATCATGTAGCAGATCAATGTCCTCAATAATGCGCTCCATGCGGTGTAAGGCGTTAAACGTGGTTTGGATCATTGTCTCATTAAACCAGCTTATTTTTTGACGAGTAAGAGTATCTAAAGCTTCTCGTTCTGGAGATAAATAACGGCGCATAACAACGCATTTACGCAAAATTTCAGATAAATCCGCTGACATGTGATCATTTATTTGTTCGGCAATAATTTGTTCCTCTATGTCATCTAAATTATCTTCTAAATCGGAAATTGTATCTGAAATTAAATTTAAACTCGTATCCAAAACAGTTCCCACTAACGTGTTAATGTCAATTGGGCCCTCATTTTCTTCAAATGATTTTACAATTTCTTTAAAATCTAATGCTGGGTGCATGCTGACGGTAATCAGTCGGTGTGGTGTTGCAAATAAGCGTAAAAAAACCAAATCATCTGGTTCAGAGCGCGGTGTTAAATTTAAAGTTCGTAAAACAAGTAGTAAATTATCACCATGTACCACGGAGCGAGGTCGGGATTCAGCTGTATTGCTTAAAGCTTCCAAAGCCCATTTTTCTAAACCAGCATTCTTTTGAAGCCATTTCAAAGCATTTTGGTGTGTGATATTCAAGTGCACCCATAAAGTGCCTTGTTTTGGGGTCCAACGGTTTAGTGTTTTTTGTGAAATTTGTTTGGCATTCCCATTACCGTCTAATAATAAAATATGTACTAATCCGGATTGTTTCATGGTAGCCTCCTTTTTATTTATTATGGACGGACTTTAAAAACAAAGTCAATCTTTTTTATAGCTTTTTCTTGATTTTAAAGATAAGATTAGCATACTGACTTCAATTCAAAACAAAAAGGAAAATGAAATGAGTGAACAATATGATGCATTTGAAATGAAAATTGTTGTGTCGCAAGAAGCTCTTCCGTTATTTGAGCGTGCTTTAGATACATATGCATCGGCTTTATTGGCGCGTTTGATAGAAAAGGGCGCGCAAAAAGGCATGTGGGAATTGCAGGCTATTTTTGAAACCAAACCGGAAGTTGTTTCTTTAGACACTGCTTTGATGATTGCTGCTGATGCTGTCGGTATTCAAAAGCCGTTTTATTGTTTAAGTCCTGTGCCACATAAAAATTGGTTGCGAGAAAGTTTGTTGAGTTTTAAACCGGTGGAAATCGGACCCTATTATATTTATGGCTCGCATATTCAAGAAAAACCGCCGATCGGGAGAATTGCTTTGGAAATTGATGCTGCGACCGCTTTTGGTTCAGGAGAACATCAAACAACGCAAGGTTGTTTAATGGGCTTGATGGATTTAAAAAAATCAGTGAATAGTGTTTTAGATATGGGATGCGGTTCCGGAATTTTAGCGATGGCTTATGCCAAAACATTTCATCGGCCGGTAGATGCGGTGGATATAGATCCGGAATCAGTTTTGGTAACACGTCAAAATGCTGCTTTAAATGGATTAAAAGAATTGATAACTGTTTGGGAAAGCATTGGATATGAAAAAGTTCACAGAAGCTATGATTTAATTTTTGCTAACATTTTAGCTCGTCCGTTAATGGATATGGCTTCTGATTTGTATGCTCATTTGAACACGGGCGGTATAGCCATTTTATCCGGCTTTTTATATCGTCAGGAACGCTGGGTTTTAAAAGCGCATGAAAAGGTGGGCTTAAAATTTGTTAAACGTTATCGTGTGAATGGATGGAGTACTTTAGTTGTTGGAAAGGATTAGAGCAGATTTAAAGACAATCGGTGCGGCTGCTTTGTTGGTCCCTCATACGGATTCATTTTTATCCGAATATTTGACCTCGGATTCAGAGCGTTTAGCTGCTTTAACGGGATTTACGGGTTCTGCCGGATTAGCCATTATTACGCAAACGCAAGCCGTTTTATTCACGGATTCTCGTTATACGGATCAGGCAGTACAACAAACAGATTTTGAGGTTTTAAATATTGTGGAGCATTCGCCGGTTGAATGGATGAGCTCTCATTTAAAAGGGAAAACCGTTTTGTATCATGCCGGGACAATTCGGGCAGGGTTGGCTCTTTCTTTAACCGAAGTGTTGAAAAAATCAGATATTCAATTTCAACCTATTAATGAAAATTTGATTGATAAGTATTGGGTCAATCGGCCGTTAAAGCCATTGGTACGGGAATTTTCCTATCCGATTATTTATGCCGGAAGCCAGCGACAAGAAAAGATTCGGATTGTTTTGAAAGAAATGAAAAAATTGGGGGTTGATGCGTTGGCGATTTCGGATGTGGAATCGGTTTCTTGGCTTTTGAATCGGCGTTCGGATTTATCTTCATATTTACCGGTGGTGCGTCGTCGTCTTCTTTTAACAAGGGATGGAAAAGTTCGGACATTATCAGCGAATGCGCTTAAATTATTAAAAGGGCAAGTGGTTGGAGTGGATTTAAACACGTTGCCGTTTGATTTGTATCGGAAAATAAAAGATATGACATTCATTCAACCGATGGAAGATCCGATTGCTGAATTACGCGCCATTAAAAATCCAGTTGAACAAAACGCATTAAGGCAGGCTTGTTTGTTTGAAAGCGCAGTAATTTGTCGGTTTATTGATGCGCTTTACCGGCATGGTGCACAAATGACGGAACGCGCTGCCGGCTCTTTATTGCAACGATTGCGACGAGAAAATCCTCTTTATTTGGGGGATAGTTTTGCCCCTATTGTCGCTGTTGGTGTTCATGCGGCATTGGCACACTATCAGGCAGATTCTCAATCTGATATCTCATTAAATTCGGCACCAATGGTGCTGGTGGATACGGGCGGGCAATACTTAAATGGCACAACGGATATGACTCGCACGATTTGTTTAAAAAAGCCAACTCCTTTAATGAAAAAACGTTATACGCAGGTGTTAAAAGGTCATATTGCCTTAGCACAAACGGTTTTAAAAGTCGGAGAAACGCCGGCGCTTTTGGACGCAAATGCACGTCAATTTTTGCAAGCGGATGGTGTTGATTATGGTCATGCAACGGGACATGGAATCGGGATGTGTTTATCTGTGCATGATAAGATGCCGACTGTTTATGGAAAATCTCAGGTTTGCTTGAAAGAAGGAATGGTTTTTTCCAATGAGCCGGCCTTTTATGATTTTAAAAACAGATTTGGCATTCGTTTAGAAAATATGTTATTAACGCGTCAAAAAGGAAAACAACTCTTTTTTGAAAATTTGATTTTTGCTCCCTTTGAGCCTCAGTTAGTGGATGAAACACTTTTGTCGGAGACGGATAAGGAATGGTTGCGTTCTTACCATACCGAAATTGAGCGTCGCATTTTTCCATTATTAAAACCGGCTGAGCAAAAGCGGTTAAAGAGTCTCATTGACTTTTTTAAAGGATTGTGATACATAAAACTCATGAAAACTTTGATTACAACAGGAACTGTGGCACAAAATCGCAAGGCCAGATTTAATTATACAATTTTGGAAACGATTGAAGCCGGTATTATGTTAACGGGCGGAGAGGTTAAATCTCTGCGTGCCGGTCATGCGTCTATTTCTGAAAGTTATGCCAGTTTTGAAAAAGGCGAACTGTTTTTGATTAATGCGCATATTTTGCCTTATGCTGCTTCTAAGGGCGGTTTTATTCAACAACAGGATAGTCGGCCGCGTAAATTACTTTTGGCGAAAAAAGAAATGAATAAATTGATGGGAGCGATTGATAGAAAAGGAAACACTTTGATTCCGTTAGAGTTGTATTTCAATGCGCGTGGTTTGGCAAAAGTTAAGTTGGCGTTGGCTCAAGGGAAAACACACTCGGATAAACGCGAAACAATTAAAAAACGCGATTGGGATAAACAAAAACAACGCATTTTGTCGTTTAAAAATAAATAGTTTTAAAGAGCATTTAATTTTTCTTGACTTTTGTTTGAAAGTTATGTAAAAGACTTTTGTTTTATGCCGCTGTGGCAAAGGGATAGAGCGCGCCCTTTTTCTTAAAAATAAAAGTGCTCCGGTTCAGCGCAAGACCGTTAAAGTTTTCTCGTTTGTGCCGCTGTGGCTCAGTGGTAGAGCACTTCCTTGGTAAGGAAGGGGTCGTGAGTCCGATTCTCACCAGCGGCACCATATAAAAAACAGTCCTCTTTTTGAGGACTTTTTTTATATGTGTATCGGTAGTGGATAAGGACTCACGGGGGTGAAGTGAGGCCGAGCCGATAGCCCACGAGACGGAACGAAAGTTCCGAACGAGTGGTTGCGTGGCGAAAGGGGCCCATTGGAACAATGGGAATTTCCATTCTCACCAGCGGCACCATTATCAAAAGCTCTGAACACGGGGATTTTTATAATGTAAAGTGGAAATTTTTGATATACTATTTACATATTGGCAAGTTTTTAATATTTGAGGGATTTATGCTTGTTTTTTGTCTGATTCTTGTGCTTCTTTTATTATTTGTAGCAAGCAGTATTTTTATAACAGTTATGCGCGGTTATATTCCGCCTATTCCGTCGTCTAAAGGTGTGCGCACAGAGATTTTGAAGCAAATTCAAGAAATGGATTTGCCCGTTGTCAGTATTGCCGAAATCGGGTGTGGTTATGGTTTTATTTTATTCCAATTGGCTCGGCGTTTTCCAAAAGCTCAAATTATCGGTTTTGAAGTGGCTTTTACGCCGTATTTATTTTGCCGAATCTGTCAAATCATTGGGCGTTTTAAAAATGTGCGTTTGATTTATGGTGATGCATTTGAGCAAATGGAAAAACGCAATTTAATTGTTGATATAGGCATTGTTTATTTGATTAACACGCCTGTTGTTATTCAGCAAGTGGAGAACTTATATCAAAAGCATATAAAACAAACCTTAATTGTGAATAGTTATCCATTAAAAATGTATAAACCAATACGAGTTGTTGGTCCATTGGATATATTTAAAAGTAAACTTTATCTCTATAAAAAGCAAAACGATAAAAATTTTTAAAATAAGCTTTCTTTAAGGTATTGTCTTTTTTCTTGACAATCAGGCTTTGTATACATTAGAATACTGCCTAAAAGAGCATGTTCAAAAGGAATTAAATGTTTGAAAAATTAAAGAAGAATCAAGCGATTGAAGATTATCGGCGTATTTGGCCATATGTAAAACCTTATTGGGGACGGGCGTTAGCTGCTTTACTTATTACACTACCAATAGGTGCTTTAGATGCAATTATTGCACTTGCTTTAAAGCCGTTTATGGATACTGTAATTGTAGGGCAGGGAGGTGATACCCCATTTCATTTGCCGCTTTATATTATTCCGATTTTTATTATTTCTTTTACGTTGATTCAAGCAGGATTGCAATATGGGGGAGCTTATTTAAATACGTGGGTTGGAAATAAAATTACAATTGGACTTAAAAAGAAACTATATCATAAATTGCTTCATTTTGAACCAGCCTATTTGGATAAAACGACATCAGGGAATGTTGTGTATCGCTTTGATGGAGATCCCAATACAGCATGTAGTGGCTTATTGAATAATTTACGGGTCTTCGCAACACGTATTTTTTCATCTATTTCTCTTGTATTTGTTTTATTTTACACATCTTGGCAATTGGCAATTATTGCTATTTTTGTGTTGGGGGGAGCGTTATATCCATTAACACGTATTCGTCGTCGCATTAAAGATATTATTAATAGAACAGTGAGTGTTGGTGGATCTGTTATGACGGTTTATAATGAAACATATGCAGGAGCAAAAACAATTGCTTCTTATAATTTACAGGAATACCAAGAACGTAAATTTTCTGATACGTTGAATTTATTATTTAAGTTAGGTATTAAACATACTCAACGTACAGCTTGGTTATCACCGATGATGCATATCATTATTTCCATTGGAATTGCTGCCGCTATTTGGTATGGAAGTTATTTAATTACCAGTAAAACAATTACAGCTGGTGATTTTGTTGCTTTTATGACTGCATTATTGATGCTTTATACGCCGATTAAAAATATCGGTAATAACTTTAACGCGGTTCAATTATCTTTAATGGCAATTGAGCGTGTTTTTGAAATTTTAGATACACCAATTACAATTAAAGATAAAAAGGATGCAATTGAATTACCGGTTATTCAAAATGAAATTCAATTTAAAGATGTTTCTTTTGAATATATCTCGGGAAAACCGGTTTTGGAGCACATTAACTTAACAGTTCGTAAGGGGGAAAAAGTTGCGCTAGTTGGTAATTCTGGTGGTGGTAAAACCACAATTGTCAATTTAATTCCACGTTTTTATGAAATTACAGATGGTTCTATTCAAATTGATGGACATGATATTCGAGATGTCAGTTTGGAATCGTTGCGTGGGCAGATTGCGGTGGTGTTCCAAGACAATTTTCTGTTTTCCGGAACCATTCGTGAAAATGTTATGTTAGGAAAAGAAGACGCGACAGAAGAAGAAGTTCGTCAAGCATTAGATTGTGCCTGTTTAACAGATTTTATCAATGAATTAGATGAGGGATTGGATACCTTTATTGGTGAACGCGGGATGTTGCTTTCTGGAGGGCAAAAACAACGTATTGCCATTGCACGTGCTTTTTTGAAAAATGCACCGATTGTGATTTTGGATGAAGCAACTTCAGCGTTGGATAATAAGTCAGAAGCCATTGTACAACAAGCAATTGATAATTTAATGCAAGATAGAACGGTTTTTGTTATTGCACATCGCTTATCAACCATTCAAAATGCTGATAAAATTGTTGTGATTAACGAAGGGAAAATTGTTGAAATTGGAACACATACAGAATTGCTGGCAAAAAAAGGCGCTTATGAATCTCTTTATATGGCTCAATTTAAAGGAAATTAGATTAAAATTCTTTATTAATATCCCTCTAATTTTTCTTCTAATGTTCCGGATAAATAATCAATTAATGGGCGTTCTATAAAGGTAAAAGTTCCAAACTCACCTTTTT
>CALXUD010000034.1 GCA_944391585.1 uncultured Alphaproteobacteria bacterium
TTTCGGGAACCGGTGTTTCATTTGTTCGATTTGATACCGTGAAAAATCCACGCGCCGTTAAGGCAAAAGCTGCTGAAATTTTAAGTAAATAACGATTACGATAATTTTGTTTTCAAAAAGCGTTTCAATTTAAAATTGGAACGCTTTTTATTGTTTTTTATCCTTGAAAAAATACCTGAAAAGTGATATAAATTCTCCAATTGTTTTCAAAGGATTTTAAAATGAAAAAAAATATTACCGGACAAATTCGAAATACTTTTATTGATTATTTTAAAAAAAATGATCATACCATTGTGCCTTCTTCCTCTTTAATTCCGAATAATGATCCAACATTAATGTTTACGAATTCTGGAATGGTGCAATTTAAAAATTATTTAGCAGGAACTCAAGAACCACCGTTTCCTCGGGCGGCGAGTGTCCAAAAATCTGTTCGTGCCGGCGGTAAGCACAATGATTTGGATAATGTGGGTTATACATTACGCCATCATACGTTTTTTGAAATGCTTGGGAATTTCTCCTTTGGAGACTATTTTAAAGAAAAAGCTATTTATTATGCTTGGGAATTACTGACAAAAGAAATTGGACTTGATAAATCAAAATTATTAGTGACGGTTTATCACACAGATGATGAAGCGCGTCAATTATGGAAAAAAATTGCAGGATTAAAAGAGGCGGATATTATTCCGATTCCGACGAAAGCCAATTTTTGGCAAATGGGAGATACAGGACCTTGTGGACCATGTAGTGAGATTTTTTATGATCATGGGGAACAATATTGGGGTGGTCGCCCGGGAACGCCAGAAGAAGACGGAGATCGTTTCATTGAAGTGTGGAATTTGGTATTTGATCAATATGAAGATTTGCCAGATGGTTCGAGGGTGGAAAGTAAAATTAAATCTATTGATACGGGATCAGGTTTGGAACGTTTAAGTGCTATTTTGCACGGGACGAATGATAACTATGGAATTGAAATTTTTACCGAGCTCATTGGGGCTGCTGCAGAAATGGCCGGTGTTAAAGCTGATGGAGAGTATAAAACATCCTTGAGAGTGATTGCAGATCACTTACGTTCGAGCTCGTTCTTATTGGCTGATGGAGTTGTTCCGTCTAATGAAGGGCGTGGTTATGTGTTACGTCGGATTATGCGACGTGCAATGCGACATGCACATTTAATTGGATGCAAGGATCCTTTAATGTATCGGTTGGTTCCGAGCTTAATTGAAACAATGGGAGAAGCATATCCGGAATTAATTGCTTCTCAAGAATTGATTCAAGATTCATTAAAAATGGAAGAAACTAAGTTTAAACAAACTTTGGACAAAGGTTTAAAGTTGTTGGATGAAGAAGTTGCCCATTTACCTAAAGGGGGAATTTTGTCTGGTGAAGTTGCTTTTAAATTATATGATACTTATGGATTCCCATTAGATTTAACTCAAGATGCATTGCGTGCTAAAAATATGAGTGTAGATTTGGATGGCTTTAATATTGCGATGGAAAAACAAAAAGCTGAAGCACGTCAATCGTGGGTCGGATCTGGAGACCAGGCAGATGAAAAAGTTTGGTTTGGGATTGCAGATAAAGTGGGGGCAACTGAATTTATGGGCTACACGGAAGAGGTCTTGGATGCTTCAGTGCTTGCATTGGTTAAAGATGGTAAAGAGGTTTCCTCTGTTCAAGAAGGCGATTTTGTTTCTATTATAGCGAATCAAACGCCGTTTTATGGTGAAATGGGGGGACAAATTGGGGATACTGGTTTTATTGAAACTGAACAGGCTGTCGTGCGTGTTACTGATACGCTTCGCAAGGCAAACTCTTCATTAATTGTTCATCTGGGACAGGTGGAAAAAGGTTCTTTAAAAGTAGGGGAAACGGCTAAATTCAGTATCGATAAAATGCGACGCTTCAATATTAAAGGGCATCATTCTGCAACACATTTATTGCATCGTGCATTACAAAATGTATTAGGAAATAGTGTCCGCCAAAAAGGATCATTAGTGTCGGATCAAATGTTCCGATTTGATTTTTCATATCCTAAGGCCATGACAAAAGATGAAATTGTTCGTGTGGAAAGAATGGTTAATCAAATGATTCTCAGTAATGCTGAAGGAATTACACGTATTATGTCGCAAGAAGAGGCTGTGGCCAGTGGAGCTATGGCATTATTTGGCGAGAAATATGGAGAATTTGTTCGAGTAGTCTCTTTTGAACGTGGAAAAACGGTTCTCTCTTGTGAATTATGTGGAGGAACTCATGTGTCGCGGACAGGAGATATCGGTATATTTAAAATCTTATCAGAGTCAGCTGTTGGATCGGGAGTTCGCAGAATTGAAGCAGTGGTTGGTTTGCCAGCATATGAACGTATGGTACAATATCAAAATTTAATTGAAGGATTAAAAGAAACATTAAAATCTGGTTCATTAGAGGAAATGTCTGATAAAATTGACGCATTGTTGGCTGATAAAAAACAGTTAGAAAAACAAGTAGCCGAATTACGCCAAAAAGTTGCTTTAGCAGGCTCTGGAACATCTGGTGATGAAGAAATTAAAGAAATTAATGGTGTTAAAGTTATCGCTAAAATTTTACATGATGTGCCAGCTAAAGAATTAAAGCCTATGGTAGATGTTTTAAAACAAAAAATTGGTTCGGGTGTGGTGGGTATCTTTTCTTCCTTTGAAGGGAAAGTATCAATTGTGGTTGGCGTAACAAAAGATTTAACAGATCGTTTCAATGCCGTAGATATTGTCAAAGCTGCTTCTATTATTGTTGAAGGAAATGGCGGAGGTGGGCGTCCGGACATGGCTCAAGCCGGTGGTACAAATCCGAATAAGATTCCAGAGGCAATTGCGTATTTAAGAGGTTTGATGGATAAAAAATAAGTTTGAAAGCACTTCTTTGATGGGAGTGCTTTTATGATATAAATAAAATATTAATATTTTTTATATAATAATAAAATTGTTAATTTTTTAAGGAGAAAAAAATGCTTAAAACTGAAAATGGTCGTTCAATGGTTGAAATGCTCGGTGTATTAGCAATTATCGGCGTTCTATCCGTTGGTGGAATAACGGGGTATCGTTATGCTATGGAGAAATATAAAATAAATAACTTTGTTAATCAACTAAGTCTCCTTTTGATAGATTTAGAGTCTCAAGTTAAAATGGGGAATGAAGATTTAAAATTAAATTCACATTTGGATGTGTCCGGTTGGGATATTCGGTTAATTAATCCTACAAGAGAATTTGACGCCTATTTTTCATCTGATTTTGGGATTGTAATTTCTAAAAAAGATGCTAATTGGACAGAAGAAGAATGTTATAGTGTTTTAGCATCTCAAAATGATATATTATCTGGTATTTATATTGGAGAAGGTGGTTTAGGTTTTCCACCTCAAGCAGCTGAAGGAACTTCATATAAAACTTGGTGCAATGCTGCAATTAAAGCATCTCCTAATATGAATTTACAAATGTATTTTTAAATTTTTAAGCTTTCTTTCCTAGAAAATTGTGCAAGATTTTTCTGTATTTTTTCTTGAATATCTGAATATTTCTGATTGCTTAAAATTTCCAAAGCTTCTTCAATGTGAGTGGCTGTATAAATATGAAATTTCTTTTTCCGAACAGCTTCTATAACAGAATTGTTAAGCATTAAATCGCATTTATTTTGAATGGGGATTAAAACACCTTGTTTGCCGGTTAAACCAACGGTTTGACAAGCTTTGAAAAAACCTTCAATTTTTTCATTCACCATACCGATGGGTTGCAAATTACCTAATTGGTCAACAGAACCAGTAACGGCAATTCCCTGATTGAGTGGAATTTTTCCGATAGCAGACAATAAGCAGAGTAAAGATGCAGCAGAGGCCGAATCGCCATCACGTTCCGAAAATGACTGTTCAAAGGTGAGGGTGGCATCAATAGGTAGTTTTTGTGGATTACCGAATTGAGCCGCCAAATAAGATGTTAAGATTAAAAATGATTTCATATGTGCTTGACCGGCGAGTTTGACTTCGTTTTCCGTATCCATTATTTTTCCGGAACCGGCGCGAATTTGGCAGGTAATTCGACTGGGAACGGCGAAAGAAACCGAATCTGTGAATAAAACACTGAGGCCATTTATTTGGTTGGATTTCATGCCTTTTAAATCAATCAATAAATCATGTGATTTAATACGGTCCAGCAAATTGGTTTGATAATCATTGGTTTGATTTTCCCGTTTTAAACGAACCAGATCAATATCTTTTGCATCTACTTGCTTGCCATGAGTCCAAAAACTGGCTTCACGCATTAAATCATAAATGTCGGATAGATATAAGCTTAAAGAATTTTGATCGCCGGTTAAGCGAGAAGCGTATTCAATCAACCGGCACAGAGCTGAGGTTGTGAATGGTTTTAAGTGTTCTTTTTGGATGAATGCATTTAAAATTTGACCGTAATGTTTTTCCGTTAAGGATGTGCGGGCAATTTTCTCGCTAAAGAAAATCGGAATTTTGAAGAGTTCTTTAAAATCTTCATCACGTTTAAAAGCGGCGAAAGAATTTCCAATTAAAACTACTTTTACATCCAGAGGAATAGGCTGTGGCAAAATAGTTGGCATATTAAAAATGCTGGATTCGTCTAAATTGGTTTCCATTTTGATTTGGCGAGAATAAAGGCATTGTTTTAAAATTTTCCAACTGACGGCATCTGGTGTTAAAGTTTGTGTTTCAATCAATAAATACCCCCCATTGGCCTGATGAAGAGCTCCGGCTTGAATCAACAGAAAATCAATATCCGTATCTGTTTTTTGGGGAATGCGATCAATTTTACCTAACAGGTTTTGAACTGATGGTAATGTTAAGTGCACAACCGGCGCTCCGCTTTTAGGCTGATGCGTTGTGAGAATGTTTACTTGATAACGCATAAAACAAGGAGTTAAATCCGCTTTTTCATCAAAGAACGCCGGCGCATTTTCTAATAAATCTTTTTGGATGTTATTTAGATAAGAAAGAACGGACTCATGTGCCCGATATTTTTGGCAAATAGATTTAAAAACATTTTGCACAATGTTTTGAACAGTTTGTTTTTGCAAAATTTCCAGTTGATCTTGATAAAATGAATCAAAATCGCTTTGGCTTAATAAGCGGGTTAGTTTTTCTCGCGCTTTTTCTAGTTGTTCTATGATCGGTTTTCGTTTAGAAAGAGGGAGTTGATTAAAATCAGCGGGTTGCATGATTTTTTTGTTAAGACAGGGGAAAAGTGCTTGTCCTTCTTCGGTTTGAACCAAAGCAACGTTTTTGCTGGTGATCATATTTTGAAGTTGCTTAAATTGGTTTTGTCTACGTAAAGAAACTTTTTCCTCTAACAGTTGGCGTGCTAGGCGATAGGAATCCTCTAAAGCTGCACGTACCAAAAAACGATTAGCAACAGCGATGGTTTTTTTGAGATGTTTTTGAAATTCCAAAGCTTGTCCCGCCGGAAAAGAAAGATAAAGCG
Organism: uncultured Alphaproteobacteria bacterium; assembly: GCA_944391585.1. GTDB lineage: Bacteria > Pseudomonadota > Alphaproteobacteria > CAAHEQ01 > UBA3637 > CALXUD01. The sequence goes on from CALXUD010000034.1 coordinate 5,469, forward strand.
GAAAACGTGGCTGCTCAAAATTATAAACATAGCAATAATCCGGGGGAGTGGATTCATTGAGGGCTTTTTCCTGAATTTTTTGCATAGATAAACTGGTGCGTCCCAATCCCTTTTCTCCCATGCAATACATATTATAGCGCGGTGCTAAAATATTTAAGCCGAAATCTAATGCATCAAATGCCTTGTCTTGACCAATGATAGGATTGAATTTTTGAGGTAATTTGAAGGCATTGTCTTTCAATTGACACGGTCGAGTTAATTGTGCGGGGGAAAGAGTTGATTTGCGCATATATTTTTCTCCTTTTTCTTTGTTTATAGCTTGTTTTTTTTGAAAAAAAAAGGTCTTTTTCAAAAAAGTGAAAAAAAGACTTTTTTTTCACTTTTTTTGTGGTTTTTTTTTATTTTTTGGCGTAATCTGGTAGTAGATAATTTTCGTTGTTAAAATGGAATTGTTTTTTGTAATAATATCAATTAGATAGAAGGAAATAAAAAGATGATGAAGTTAACTGTTGAACGCGGGCTGTTGTTAAAGGCTCTTTCTCATATGCAATCTGTTGTTGAACGGCGTCAAACAATCCCTGTTTTGTCCAATGTTTTGTTGGAGACAAAAGGAGACAGCCTTTTGTTAAAGGCGACGGATAATGAAATTGAGGTGACGGAATCTATTCCCGCGGGTGTGGAAGAAGCCGGTTCAACAACCGTTTCGGCGCATAAGTTATATGATATTGTAAAAAAATTACCGGACGGTTCTCAAGTTTCTTTATCTTTTTTAGCGGAAACAAGTCAGTTGGCAATTGTTTCCGGACGTTCAAAGTTTGCCTTGGCTACTATTCCGGCAGATGGTTTCCCAACTATGCAGACGGAAGAAATGCCGTTTAATTTTAAACTATCGCCGGCAGATTTAATTGGTTTGATTTCTAAGACGGGATTTGCCGTATCTATGGAAGAAACACGTTACAATCTGAATGGTATTTATTTGCATGAGAAAACGGGAGAAATGCCCCGTTTGGCAGCAGTGGCTACAGACGGTCATCGGTTGGCTTGTGCTTTTGTGGCATTGCCAGAAGGAGCTAGTGGGATGCCAGGTATTATTATTCCGCGCAAAACAATTGCTGAAGTATCTAAATTGGCTGCCGAAACGCAAGAAGATGTTCAGATTTCTTTATCGGGGGCGCAAATTCGCTTCCAAATCGGAGATGTGGTATTGGCGTCTCGCTTGATTGACGGGACATATCCGGAGTATGAAAAAGTCATTCCGGTAAATAATGATAAAGTATTGGAAGCAGATGTGGCAACATTAACTTCTGTTATTGATCGTGTATCAGTGGTTTCTGAAAAATCTAAGGGGATTAAATTAGTTCTTTCCAAAGGGTTATTGCAAGTGACTGCTGCTGCCGGTGATGAAGGATCTGCTGAAGATGAAATGGAAGTGAATTATGATGCGGATGGCTTAGAAATCGGGTTCAACTATAGATATTTACTGGATATTTTAGCACAAATTAAATCCGAAAATATGCGTATGTCTTTATTGGATGGTATTTCACCGGTTATTGTAGAATCTGTGGCAGATGCCAGTGCGTTATTTGTGTTAATGCCGATGCGGGTTTAACAGGAAAAATCAATGAATGGAATGTTGAAGACGGGAATTTTTAAAATACGCCTGACGCAATTCAGGTCGTACGAATCCTTGTCTTTAAATTTGCCGAGCGAATTTTGTCCGATTGTATTGACGGGTCACAACGGGGCCGGAAAAACAAATGTGTTGGAGGCTATTTCTTTTTTAACGGCAGGACGAGGATTGAGAGCGGCGCGTTTGTCGGATGTGGCGCGGCGAGTGAAAAATAAGGTGCCGGATGGAATTGAAATATTGCCGATGCGTTGGGCGGTTTCGGCTTCAGTGAATGTAAATGGAAATGTATTTGACATCGGGACGGGAACGGTTGATGGGACGGATCGGCGTCAAATACGAATTGATGGTAAAAATATCTCAAAACAAGCTGAATTGGCGCGCGTGTTTCGGTGTTTATGGCTAACACCGGCACAAGATAGGTTATTTTGTGGAGATCCTGCTTCTAGACGGCGTTTTTTGGACCGATTAGTTCAGGTTTTTGATCCGGCGCATGCGGATCGGTTATCTGATTATAGTGCGGCTTTTAAGCAATGGAGCTGTTTGTTGCGTGAAGGGCGGATTGATACGGTTTGGTTAACTTCATTGGAAGAACAAATGGCAACTTTAGGAGTTGCAATCGCTGCTGAACGGCTAGATATGGTGGCACGATTGATGATATATTTGCGGGCAAATGTGATTGATTATTTTCCGCAGGCGGAAATAACGTTAACAGGCGTTGTGGAGCAAGCTTTAACAGAAAAATCGGCTGTTTATGTGGAAGAAGAGTTTGCTGCTTATTTGAAAAAGATGCGTCATGTATATGCTGATGGTGGTTCTGTTCAAGGACCTCATACGGCTGATTTTAAAGTATTTCATCGTCAAAAAAATTTAAGTGGTGAATTATGTTCCACGGGCGAACAGAAAGCTTTATTAATCTCAATTATTTTAAGCCAAATGGCGGTTCAAATGAAAGAACAAGGAATGTGTCCGGTATTGCTTTTTGATGAAGCAGCCGTTCATTTGGATGCGCGTAGACGAAAAGTTTTATTTGAAGTTTTGGCGGATTTGCCTGCTCAGGTTTGGATGACGGGGACAGAAGAATCAGCCTTTAAAGATTTGTCTCAAAAAGCACATTTTTTAACAGTAGAAGAATCCATTGTTAATGATTTAAAAGTAGCATAAAAGGAAGGTAAAATGACTGAAGAAAATACTCAAAATGTAAATCAAGCGAGTACAGAATACGGCGCTGAATCTATTAAGGTTTTACGCGGATTAGATGCTGTGCGTAAGCGTCCCGGTATGTATATCGGTGATACGGATGATGGAACAGGATTGCATCATATGATTTATGAAACTTTAGATAATGCAATTGATGAGGCTTTAGCTGGGTATTGCACAAAAGTAGATGTTGTCTTAAATCCGGATGGTTCTGCAACAATTATTGATAATGGTCGTGGTATTCCAACAGGAATTCATAAAGAAGAAGGAGTATCCGCTGCCGAAGTTATTATGACTCAACTACATGCAGGTGGTAAATTTGACAATAATTCATATAAAGTATCAGGCGGATTGCACGGCGTTGGGGTTTCTGTTGTTAACGCTTTATCCGATTGGTTGGATTTACGAATTTGGCGAGAGGATAAAGAATTTTATGCGCGCTTCGAACATGGAAACACAGTCAAACATTTGGAAGTTGTCGGTGGCGCAAACGGTCGGCGCGGAACATCGGTGACATTCCATCCGTCCAAAGAAACGTTCTCGTCTATTGAGTTTGATTTTGATACCTTGGAACATCGGATGCGCGAATTGGCATTTTTGAATTCCGGCGTTCATTTGGCGTTGACGGATAATCGCTCAAGTGAGCCGAAAACTGTTGAATTCCAATATGAAGGCGGTATTATGGAATTTGTAAAATACATCAATCAATCTAAAAATTCCTTACATGAATGTCCTTTTGATTTATGTGGAGAAAAAGATGGGATTACTGTTGAGGCGGCTTTAGAATGGACAGATGGTTATCACGAAA
>CALXUD010000035.1 GCA_944391585.1 uncultured Alphaproteobacteria bacterium
ACGTCATATTTTTCCAATAATTTGCCAACAATAACAGAGCCATCTACAGCCGCATTGTCAGCAATCTGACGAATTGGCGCTTGCAATGTTTTGCGAATAATTTCAACCCCAACCCGTTGGTCATCATTTTCTGGTTTAACTGAATCCAACGCCTTTGTGGCATATAACAATGCCACACCACCACCGGCGATAATCCCTTCTTTCACAGCGGCACGTGTTGCATGCAAGGCATCATCCACGCGGTCTTTCTTTTCTTTCACTTCCACTTCGGAAGCGCCACCAACTTTAATCACAGCCACACCGCCAGCTAATTTAGCCAAACGTTCTTGCAATTTTTCTTTATCATAATCAGAAGTAGCTTCTTCAATTAAAGTTTTAATTTGAGCAACTCGTGCTTGGATCATATCCTTATCACCTGCTCCATCAACAATGGTCGTGTCTTCTTTTGTAATCGTAACGGATTTAGCTGTACCCAAAGAAGCAATTGTCACATCTTCCAATTTCATACCTAATTCAGCAGACACCAACTGACCTTTTGTCAAAATAGCAATATCTTCTAACATTGCTTTGCGGCGATCACCAAAACCCGGGGCTTTAACAGCTGCAATTTTTAATCCACCACGTAATTTATTTACTACTAAGGTTGCCAATGCTTCACCTTCAATATCTTCCGCAATAATTAATAATGGACGTGTTGTTTGAATAACCGCTTCTAAAACAGGAATTAACGGTTGCAAATTAGACAATTTTGAATCCGTAATTAAAATATAAGGATTTTCTAATTCTACCGTCATTTTTTCAGGATTTGTAATAAAATATGGAGATAAATATCCACGATCAAATTGCATTCCTTCAACAACATCCAATTCTGTGTCCATTCCTTTAGCATCTTCAACAGTGATAACACCTTCATTGCCAACCTTTTGCATGGCTTCGGCAATGTATTGTCCAATAGAAGAATCACCATTTGCAGAAATAGTCCCAATCTGTGCAATTTCTTCAGAAGTTGACACTTTTTTAGAGCGAGCTTTCAAATCCGCAACAACGGCATTCACAGCCATATCAATCCCGCGTTTTAAATCCATCGGATTCATACCGGCGGCAACTGATTTTACCCCTTCACGAATAATGCTTTGCGCCAAAACGGTGGCTGTCGTTGTTCCATCTCCAGCAATATCCGCAGATTTGGAAGCAACTTCTTTCACCATTTGCGCACCCATATTTTCAAATTTATCGGCTAATTCAATTTCTTTTGCAACCGACACACCGTCTTTGGTAATACGAGGAGCACCATAAGCTTTTCCCAATACAACATTACGACCTTTCGGTCCCAATGTTACTTTAACCGTATCGGCCAAAATGTCCACACCACGTAACATTTTTGTACGGGCATCAATTCCGAATTTAATATCTTTTGCTGTCATTCTTTTCCCTTTCATTTAAATGGATGACCCAAAGGCCTTAAATAAGATATTCTAAATTTCCTCGCTAACAACGCTCGTCAATAAGAAAATCTAGATTTATGGTCTTTTGCTGTCATATTCTTCCCTTTCTCTCAAAAAACTATTCCAAAATACCTAAAACTTCATTTTCTTTCATAATTAATAGGTTTTCGCCGTCAATTTTAATTTCCGTTCCGGACCATTTTCCAAACAGAACACGATCACCGGCCTTTAAAGTCATTGTGACCAACTTACCATCATCATCTCGACCACCGGGGCCAACGGCAACAACAACTCCTTGCGATGGCTTTTCCTTCGCAGTATCCGGAATAATAATTCCTCCCGCTGTCTTGTTTTCTTCTTCAACGCGTTTAATCACTACTCGATCTAACAATGGTTTAAATTTCATTTTTTTCTCCTTTATTCAGACTATTAAGAAGGAACCATTCTTACACTCATGGCCCCTTTATTTTCAGATATATATCACATAGTATGCATTCATTTAAAAGTCAAGATTTTTTCAAAAGAAAAAGAAAGTATTGATTTTTTGCTTTCTTATTAACTTATTCTTCCATTTTTAAATCTGAACTATCTGCCATAATCTTTTGAATTTCTTTCGTTGCTTTTTTAGGGTTTTCAACCACGATGGGCCCTGCTACACAGCCCCCAGCACAAGACATAACCTCTATTAGATTATATCCATCAGATTTCTTTGTTTTTGCATACTGTTTCAATAAACGAATATTTTCTTTATTAAGCCCATTAATTGTTAATGGACAAACTTCGCAAGTTTTCAAGGAAGCTACCGCACCGGCAACCCCGCCCGTTATTGGAAAGCCACGTCCTTGTTTAGAGGGTTCTTTTGCTTCTTTAATAGGCTCACAATCAGCAATATGAATCCCCTTAGCTTCAAATAAGGCATCTAACTCCTGAGCTGTAATAACAAAATCCACAAATTCATCTCGAATCCCTTCATCGCGTTTTGCTGAGCACGGGCCAACAAAAACAGCCACAGCTTTGGGATCTTGCCGTTTAACAATTTCCGCTGCATAATGCATTGGTGTACGCGTATGAGAGACAAATTCTTTTAATTCCGGAATATGTAAATTAACTAAGTTTGTATAAGCCGGACAGCAGGAAGTTGTCATAAACGGCGCTCCATTTTGGAGCCGCTCTGCCAATTCTTTTGCTTCCAACCGAGTTGTTGTATCGGCTCCGTGCGCGACTTCCATAGCTTCAGAAAAGCCCACTTTTTGAACTGCTGATAGTAATTGTCCAACCGGAACACTGCCAAATTGTCCAACAATAGCAGGTGCTAACATCGCTACAACTTTTTTCCCTGCTTTTATTGCTTTCAACACATCAATAATTTGACTTTTTCCAATAATTGCTGCAAAAGAACAAGCATTCTTGCACCGTCCACAAGCGATACATTTTTCATAATCAATCTTTGCAACACCATTTTCATCTTTTGCAATGGCCTTTGTCGGACATGCTTCCTCACATGGAACAACTCTTTTTACAATTGCATGATAATGGCAAAGCTCCGCACATTTTCCACAACTTTTACATTTTTCTGGATTGATATATGATCGACCATTACGAAATTCTATAGCTCCAAACGGACACTGCATACAAGGACGTTCTAAACATCCTTGACATAAGTCCGTCACATAATAACGAGAAGGAACGCATCCTTTACAAGCAATATCAATAACGGTTAAAACAGGCTCTTGAGGTTTCTCACGTTCCAAGGCTTGACGTGCATATTCAGATAATGGCACAGATTCATCCGTTTCTTCTATAGAAAAACCTAATACACCCAAACAACGTTCTGTTGCAACAGCTCTTTCCTTATAAATACAACATCTCACTGGAGAGGCATGTTTGGGACGCATTTCAATCGGAACGCGATTCACATTATTCATAAAATCATTTGATAAGAAGGCCTTAATCACACGTACTAAAACATCCCGCTTAAATTCTGCTGCATAATTATGTGTCGTTTCTTCCATTTTTCATCCTTTCTATTTGGAAAAATCAATAATAAAATTAATTAATCTTTTTTATTGTTTTCCAAAAACTTCTCTAACCAATGAATATTATACTGTCCATCAATAAAATCGGGATGTGTAATAATCTTTTGATGTAATGGAATTGTTGTTGAAATTCCTTCAATAACAAACTCTTCCAATGCTCTTTTTAACCGCATTAAAGCACCATTACGAGAACGACCATGAACAATTAATTTCGCAACCATACTATCATAACAAGAAGGAACAGTATACCCCGCATACATCCCGGAATCTACACGCACAGACAAACCTCCCGGAGCATGCCATGAGCCTATCTTACCAGGAGAAGGGATAAATGTTTCCGGATCTTCTGCATTAATACGACATTCAATGGCATATCCTGAGAAATGCACATCTTTTTGTGTATACCCCAATACAGCACCACTCGCTACACGAATTTGTTCACGAACTAAATCAATTCCTGTTACCATTTCGGTTACTGGATGCTCTACCTGCAAACGGGTATTCATTTCCAAGAAGTAAAATTGACCATTCTCATATAAAAATTCAATGGTTCCTACATTAGAGTATCCCATTTTTTTCATTGCTGAAGTGGCAATTTCTCCAATTTTTTGACGCTGTTCATCATTAAGTGCCGGAGAAGGAGATTCCTCTAAAACTTTTTGATGACGTCTTTGTAAAGAACAATCTCGTTCACCTAAATGAACCACATTACCATGATTATCTGCCAAAATTTGGACTTCAATATGACGTGGTGTTTGCAGATATTTTTCAATGTAAACTGTATCATTGGCAAAAGAACTTTTCGCCTCGCGTTTTGCTAATGTAAAAGCATCGGCTAATTCTTCTTTAGAATGCGCTACCTTCATCCCTTTTCCACCACCACCAGCAGCTGCTTTAACAATAACTGGATAACCGATTTTATCCCCCCATGCCAGCGCCTCTTCAATGGTTTTAACATCTCCATCAGATCCCGGAACCACCGGCAATCCCGATTCAATCGCTGTTTTTTTAGCCGTTACTTTATCGCCCATCTTGCGAATCATTTCCGGCGTTGGCCCAATAAAAGTCATACCATGCGCTGCTACCATTTCCGCAAAATCGGCATTTTCAGATAAAAAACCGTATCCCGGATGAATAGCATCAGCTCCCGTAATAAGGGCTGCCGAAATAATTGCAGCCTTGTTCAAATAAGAATCTTTAGCCGGTGCCGGACCAATACAAACGGCTTCATCTGCCAACTTCACATGCATTGCATTAGCATCAACTGTTGAATGAACTGCTACGGTTTTAATACCCATTTCTTGACAGGCTCTATGAATCCGTAAGGCAATTTCACCTCGATTAGCAATTAAAACTTTTTCAAACATTATTCAATCTCAAATAAAGGTTGTCCAAATTCAACCGGTTTTCCGGATTCCACCAAAACGGCCGCAATTTTACCCGATTTGGTTGACTTAATCGGATTATATGTTTTCATGGCTTCAATTAAACAAACAACTTGACCGACGGAAACCGTATCTCCGACTTTAACAAAAGCAGGCGCAGATGGATCTTTCGTTAAGTAAACTACCCCAACCATTGGCGAATCGATCGTTTCCTTTTTTACCTCTGCGGGAACTGTTTTTTCTGCTATCGGCATTGAAGTAACAGGGGCTGCCGGAGCTACCGTTACATTTTGCGCTTGAGCACAAGCCACACGAATATAGGTCCCATTTGATTCATACTCAATTTCGGTTAATTGATTATCATGCAACAATGTTGCCAATTCATTGATTGTTTCTTTTTGTATTTTTTCCATTTTTCAACCTTTTCTTAATAAAACTGGAGGGATTTTAACCGATTTCATAAAAAAAAGCAAGCTTTCTTAAAGAAAGTTTTATGACAATCTTTTAAACAAAAAAAATAAAATTTTTCTTGAAACATTTTGATATCAACCTATATGTAAAAAGTCAATTAAAAATAGGAGGGTCTTAATGACAACAAACAATATTCGTCAAACTTTAAATGACACACCACTGAAAATGAAAAAAGATGTCATTTTATTATTAAATCATTTATTAAGTGAATTCTTGGATTTAGCTCTTATGACTAAACAAGCTCACTGGAACATGCGAGGAAAAAATTTCATTGCTTTACACGAAATGTTGGATCCATTTAATGAAAAATTACTAGAATATGCAGACACAATTGCCGAAAGAGTTGTTCAATTAGGGGGAATCGCTTATGGAACCTCTCAATTAATTGCAAAAAACTCCTCATTAGAAGAATATCCAACCGATATTACATCAACAGATGAACACTTAGATGCTTTAGTAAACCGATATGCTACATTAGCAAATAGTGTTCGAAAAATTATAGAAAACAAGCTCGCCGATGAAGGAACCATCAATTTTTTAACAGATGCCAGTAACGATTTAGATAAATACCTATGGTTTATTGAAGCAAATATGGGGAAATAATGATAAAAGCGACCAAAAATTGGTCGCTTTTACTTTATCATGAAATTAAGAATCTCTTATATTTTGCTGTTGTAATAAAACTTTATTCAAAACAGGATTTCTTTGATAAGATATTTTTTCTTTTTCTACTTTATCAGTAGAAGATTTTGGTTTTCCTTTATTTTTACAAGGATAAATTCTGTTCATACCTCCTCGAAGATCTCTTCCCATATTATCAACAGCTCGCGTTACAACGTCTCCCATCGACTCTGTCTCCGTACGATTAGGAATCTCTTTTGCAACATAAACCGCCGTTGTTGCCCCTAAAAATAAAGCAACAACTTTAGATACTTTAACAACATAATCAAATACTTTGACTCCTAGATCAAGGCCTTTATCTACTATTCGCAAAACACGTACAACATGACGAAGTGTATTTTTAATAAGCATTTTACCTTTTTCTGGCATTTTTTCTTTTGTTTTGACTACATTTTTTTGAGAAGACATTTTAATCCTCCTTTTTTATGTTCTATAAGCTAATTATAACATAAATATTTTTTTTGTCAATTTTTTACACAAAAACAAACAAAATAAAACAAAAAAAACTCTCCCATCAAAAGGAGAGTTTTAATGATAAATTTATTACTTTATTTCTTAAATGCAGCAAACTTTTTATTAAATTTTGCCAATTGGCCACCTGTATCCAATAAACGATGAACGCCTGTCCACGCCGGATGAGCAAGGGGATCAATATCTAAACGAATCGTATCGCCCGCTTTTCCCATCGTTGATTTTGTTGTAAACTCAGTGCCATCAGTCATAATGACTTTAATTTCATGATAATCAGGATGAATGCCTTTTTTCATAACTTTCTCCATAAAAAAACTGTTAATGATGTGCGTTTATACACTATATTTTATAAAATTGCAAGAACTTTTTAATTCGATTCAATAATTTTTACCGTGTTGTTGTTTGAATCTATAACCGCATCAATCGGAATAATCTTGTAATAAACCCGAAATTTATATTCGGAATCATTATGTGCATTCAAAAAATCGGCAACATTTTGCATACGTCGCGGAGAATCTCCAATATCACGAGAAGCTGCAATTAACTGAACATTTTGTGTCGTTCTTTTTTTAATACGATTAACAATTGGTAACAACATATTTTTTTGTTCTTCCGTTAATTCTGTAATACCCGGTTCATAACGTAAAGTCATACTTCTTCGATAAGTTGGGCGTTGGACAACTGATGTTGTTCCCGTTGTCGTGGTAGTTTTTGCGTTCCATAATTTTGAATCAAATAAGGCCGGAGAAAAGACAGCGGATCGTTTATATGTTAACGGTTTAGATAAACTTTGAGCTTGCACAAAACCAACACTAGCAAACGTTATAACGAAACAAAATAACCAGATATATTTCTTCATATTATACCCCTATCATTTTTTTTACTGTTTCTTTTAAAACCATATTGCTAGCCAACAGAGTGTGTTGTTCAACAATTTGATCTAATTGAGTTGCCCCGGCAAAACTTCCTACATAACCACCCGCCTCACGAATCAACAATAATCCAACAGCCAAGTCCCATAACTTAAACTGCGTCGCAATATAAAAATCCAATTGCCCCGCAGCGACTGCTGCCAAAGAAAGTGTTGTGCATCCATTATAACGGATCGAAGCTACCTTTGAAACAACCTTATCCAGTGTATCGCGATTTTTTCGGTTTGTAAAGCCATTACTTCCGACCAAAGCATAAGAAAGCTGTTTTCGTCCAGAAACGCGCAATCGCACATTCCCTGTTGGTGTCATTAAAAAAGCTCCTTTTCCTTTTTCAGCATAATAAAGTTCACTTGTTACGGGATTATATGTAACGCCTGCAATAATTTCATCATCCTGACGCAAAGCAACAGAAATGGCAAATATCGGGATTGCATGCAAAAAATTTGTTGTTCCATCAATTGGATCAATAATCCAAGTAAAATGAGAATCATGTTGAGCAGGTGTAATTCCTAATTCTTCTCCAATAAATCCGTAATCAGGCCTATCTTCATGTAAGGATTCTATTAATATTTTTTCAGTCATTGTATCAGCATTAGATACGAAATCTCCAGGTGCTTTTTGAGAAACTTGTAAATTTGCAACTTCTCCAAAATCACGAATCATGCGATGTCCTGCCTTACGTACAGCTTTCACCATCACATTTAAATTTGGAGAAAGAGCGGCAATCATCTTTGCCTCACGTGTTTCTACTCGTTCTGCCCGTTCACGCATGGATTGAGGCCGTGGTGTAATTTTACGTTTTTCTGTCACAACCATTTTATTTAGCCCTTTCGACATATGAACAATCTGCGGTAGAGACAACAATCTTTTCTCCAGTTACCACAAATGGCGGAATCATCACACGCAATCCATTCTCCATAATCGCCGGTTTATAAGATGTTGTAACTGTCTGCCCTTTTAAATAAGGTTCTGTTTCCTTAATTGTTAATACAACGTGTTGCGGTAAATCAACGCCAACAGCCTTTCCTTCAATAAAGTTTACTGTTACATCCATATTATCTTGTAAAAATGCAACAGAATCTCCTAACATTTCTTCAGGAATTTCAAATTGATCATAAGTCTCTTTATCCATAAAAATTAAATTAGTTCCATCTTTATAAAGATATTGACAATCTTTTTGATCAGATGTCAATTTTTCTACTGTATCTTCTGTTCTGAAACGTTCGTTTGTTTTATTGCCGGAGTTCAAATCACGCATTTCCACTTGGATAAAAGCTCCACCCTTACCTGGCTTAGTAATACTGGTTTTTAAAACCGTCCATTGACGACCATTATGCTCCAAAATCCATCCCACACGGATTAAATTTGCTTGCGTTTTCATAAATTAAACTCCTTATTAACGACATATTTTTAAATCAGATGGAGCGAGTATATCAAATTTTTCCTCATAATTCAAGCATATTTCAAAAATATATTGCATT
>CALXUD010000036.1 GCA_944391585.1 uncultured Alphaproteobacteria bacterium
TTTTTTTATCAATTAAACTATTCATCAGCCAATAGATTTAAAAATTCACTTGTTTTAACAGCGCAATACTTTTTTTGGACTAAATTCCACCATCCCATCATCACTATGCCACTATTGCTTAAACGACTACCGCATAAATAATGGGAAATTCCCTTCTCATCCAAATAAATTTCATTTTTATCCTGCATCGGGTTTAAATGGAAAGTTGCTCCCGGAAAAACAAAAAAGCTGAGCCAATCATCATTAGCGGTTAATTGAATGGTATTTGATAAATTTTGAGCATTCCCGGCTTTAATTAATCCTTCCGAACAAATCATGTGCTTTGCCCAAATTTCATCTGAAATATCTTTATATAATTCATGACGATGAAATTTTAAGCGCCCTTTTTCACAATGAAGTTTTACTTTAAAATCAAATTTTAATTCTTTGTTTTTTAATGATATATCTTGACAAGCATCCAAAAAATTTAAAACCATATTTTTTAAATTTGCTAATCCGTTTTGATTATCTTTACGCATTTCATTTTGCGTTATAGCCGGTTTTAAAATACCGTTCATTGCGCGCCATAACGAACCGGCATGATGTTCATCACCAGACATTTGCAAACAGATATTTTTATTTTTTCCAATCAATTTTAAAATTTTTTCTTTTGCCTGCTCTACTGTTTGAGCTGACCGATGAGTGGGCACCAAAGATCGGGCATTCGTAAAAATGTCTATCGGAACAGAATCCGGAATAAATCGGCGAATTAAAGTAATCAATTCACTTAATTTCGGATATAACGTTGTTTCTCCCCCGCTTAATTTAATCCTATCAATTCTTTTATAATTCAATGAGTTAAAAAAATTTTCATACCAATTCAACGCCACCATTTTTCCCAAATACGTATTATATGACCAGCAATGAACGCACGAATTATTGCAAACCGGAGAAACAAATACGACAATTTCCCATTTTCTATGCGGATATTTTGCTAACAGTTGTTTAAATTCCTGTTTCATCGGATATAATCCACCTGCTCCGGTTCCAGTTCAAATTGTTTCCAAATTAACCATTCTTGGGCTTTTTTCGCAAAATGACAGAATGGCAAATCCCGCTTCCAAATACTGCCGGACAATACATCCGCATTCCGCGGACAGCCGCCGCCACACGTTGCCAAAGCGGCACAATCATAACATTCCGGCATTGTAAAAGGAGAACGCGTTGCCCACTCCATAAAAACTTCATCCGTATTGGGGTTAAAATCCGGATCCAATACAGAATTATTAAATGTTTTTCTGGATCCCATATAACCTTGACAAATACCAACTTCGCCGGTTGTGCTGACACTGAATTGTTCACCGCATCCCGTGCAATCCGCCCGAATAATTTGTTTATCTATATAACAATTAATTTTCTGATTCATCCTTCGTTCATAAACGTGAGGATATTTTTTTTGGATGATATCTTGCACTTTTAACACCGCATCGGCAAAAGCATTCTCGTATTTTTCATCGTAATAATTCAAGGACGGCACAATGGAAACATGGTTAAATCCCAAAGCATTGATATGCATTTTTTCCACCAGCCATTGAATTACTTCTTCTGCTTGTTCCACGGTTTCTTTTGACATGACACAAGAGGCGGAAGGTTCTATACCGGCTTTTCTTAAAATTTCAAACCCACGCACGGCATCTTCAAAAGATCCTTTCCCATCACGATAAATCCGATTCGCATCATGACAATTTTTAGGACCATCTATGGAAACAGACACGCCCACCTTATATTTTTTTAAGGCATGAGCAATTTCGTCTGTCAATAAAGTTGCATTTGTAATCAAAACCTTATCCACATCCGCTTGAGGATATTGCTCTGCCAGATATTGAAGCCCATGCAACATCACCGACCAATTCATCAAGGCTTCTCCGCCATAAAAGACAATCGCCGGCTTTTTTTTGAATTTCTTCGGCAATGTGAGTTGCATAAATTTATCAATCGCCTTTTCAATAACCTCCGGCGTCATATTTTTACGTTTATAATCAGATTGAATGTTTCCTTCAATAAAACAATACCGACACCGTAAATTGCAAATATCGGTCATATGTAGAACCATAACACGCACGTTGGGCTTTTTTTTCATCAACGGAAGCAAGGTTTGCATATAAGCGTTTTTATCAAAATTATCCGAAACAATCATTTGATTTTGTTGCATTTTTTCTATAATTTCTTTTGTTCTTTTGGATATTTTTTTCTCTTCGCCATTTGCCAAATAACGTTGTAATTCTTCTTCATATTTTTGATTGAAATAAAGTGCCTTCATACGAATCGCATGATAAGCGCAAATCATATCCCCTTTTTTAAAAAAGTGGCAAAACGGCGATTGTTTTATTTTTGTCATTTTTTAATCCTGTAAAAATTTTACATGTAAATCATGTTGAGAAAAGTTGATTTTTTCCATGTCTTTCAAAAATGTCCAAAATGGTTTTTCAGATTGCCAAGAATTTTTAAAAACAGGAAAGCATCTCTCCAATGTTTCTTTTTTAAATAAATAAGCCGAACAACAAAATTGATATCCTGTTTTTTCATAAAAGTCCCGAAACAAAAAAGGAATTAACATTTCACTTAAAACCCATTTTTTTGAATCTGTTATGCACAAGTCTTTTTCATAAAAACCCAAAACATCATAATAGTAAAAATGCGTCAGTTCATGTGCAATAACGGATTGCGCATTTGGAGAATCATCTCGCACCGGAAGTAAAAAACAATTTTGTTTCAAATCTCTCGGATAAAGCGGTAAAAGTGTTAAGGCGGCTGTTATTGTTTTTTGCGGCGCTTTGATACCAAAAAACTGTTTTAAATATCTTTGCCATTTTTGTTCAAATAAAAGCCACTCTTTTTGATAAAAAATGCACCTTTCTTGAAAAAAAGATGCATTTTTCAAAAAAATTTGTTCCATTTCAGATATTAAAATTTCTTTTGATAAATCTTTTTTATCCGCTATTTTCGGAAACATTTTTTTTAAAACATCCCAATCCCTTATCCACAAAATATCAACAGCCTTATCATTCAGCCAATGATAATCCGAAACAAAAGAAACGGCATACATTTTTTAGTCGGCGTTAGACACTTCGGCAGCGTCAATTGTTTCCGAGGCTTCGCAACACCAAGAAGCCGATCGTATCTGTTGCTCGTTTCCACGTTGCATTTGACTTGTAATATCTGTGACAGAAATTGTTTCAGATGCCTCGCAACAATAGCTGGCCGATTTCATATCATGCGCTAATGTGTGTTTCATACTCATTTTATCCCCCCCTTACGGTTGATTATCTTGTTTTACTCAATAGCTCTTTTCTCAAAAAAAAAGCTTTTTCCAAATTGGGACTAGAAAAACTAATCCCCAAAGCGTCCCGAACCTGAGACACCTTTTTGCTTGCCAATAAATGAGCGTGCTCCGCCCCTTTATTCACAACCGATTTCAAATAGGCCCTATCCTCCATCAAAGCCAGGTAGCGTTGACGAACCGGCGCTAACACCTCGCATACCGCTTCGGTCACTTCTTTTTTCAAAAAGCCATATCCCTTTCCTTCAAATTTTTCTTTAACTTGATCATCCGTTTCTTTTGTGACAGCTTGATAGATGTTTAAAAGATTACGCACCCCTTCGCCGGCGGCATCATAAACAACAACAGGCCCCAAATCCGTTTTGGCTTTTTTGATGGATTTTGCAATCAAATCAGGCTCATCCACAATACCGATAGAGTGATACAACGTCACTTCACCAACACTTTTACTCATTTTTTTACTCGGATCATCCAACCCCATAATGCGCGCCCCGGCCTTGCCAATCATTGGCTCTGGAATTGTAAAAACCTTGCCAAACATGGTATTAAAGCGTTCAGCGATATCCCGCGTTAATTCAATATGTTGCTTTTGATCATCGCCGGCCGGCACCTTTTCAGCATCATAAAGCAAGATATCAGCCGCCATTAATGTCGGATAGGTGAATAAACCCGTTCCCACATTCTCCCGATTGGCGGATTTTGCCTTAAATTGTGTCATGCGATTCAACCATCCCATTGGTGTCACACAGTTTAAAATCCAGGCCAATTCAGAATGTTCCGGAACCATTGATTGAATAAAAATATCGGATTTTTTCGGATCCAACCCGGCGGCCAGATAAATGGATACAGCTTTCCATACTTTTTCATTTAATTTAGCCGGCACCACGTTTTCCGGAATTGTTAATGCATGTAAATCCACAACGCAATAAATGCCCTCAAAATTATCTTGTTGGGCAACCCATGTAGATAACGCGCCGGTATAATTCCCGACATGTAATTTGCCCGTTGGTTGAATACCTGAAAAAACACGTATTTTTTTTGTCATTTTAATTCCCCTTTTTTATGTCGGATGAGATGAATGCTTTATTCATCTCATCCCCTCCCCCCTTTTTAGTTTACTCTATCTCCTTACCCTTTATATTCCGCACTTGATTTAAGGACGCATTCGTCTTTTTTTTTAATAAAATGCGTAAGAAGTTCTTTTTCCCCTTTTGCAACAACAAATGTTCTTTTGCCGGATCATTCAAAACAATTTTTTCATCAAATGATTTGATTTTTTGACCGTCAATGGAAAAACCGCCCTGCTGAATCATCCGACGCGCCTCATTTTTAGACGGGAAAAATTTTACCTCAACCGCCAAATCAATCGCCGTCATTCCCTCAATCAAGCGTTGACGATCAAAATCCTTTGTCGGCACATCTTCCAAATTGGTTCCTTTTCCAAATAATGAACGCGTAGCTTCCAGCGCCTTATTCGCTTCTTCTTCTCCATGAACCAGTTTGGTAACTTCATAAGCCATTTTCTTTTTAGCCAAAACAATATCTTTCTGGCATAACTCTTCAATTTCCCGAGAAGGAATATCTGTAAACAACTTTAACAGCATTTCCGTATCGGCATCATCTGTGTTATAAAAGTATTGATAAAAAGCATAAGGTGTTGTTTTATCCCGAGCCACCCATAAAGTGCCATTTTCGGTTTTACCCATCTTTTTACCTTCTTTTGTCATCAACAACGGACAAGTCAAACCAAAAGTATCCGGTCGTTCCTCTTTGGATTTTCCTTCCACATGATGATTCATCTTCCGACTTAATTCCGTTCCGGCCACGATATTTCCCCATTGATCGGAACCACCAATTTGCAACGAACACCCGTATTTCCTGTTTAAATAGAGAAAATCATAGGCTTGCATCAACATATATCCCATTTCCAAAAAGGTTAAGCCGCCATTTTCCAAACGTTTTGAATAAGCATCCGAAGCCAACATTTTATTAACATTGAAATGAACACCGATTTGGCGCATAAAATCAATATAACTGAAATTGTTAATCCAATCTGCATTATCCAAAATAATGGCCGGATTATCCCCATCTGTGCGAATAAAACGTTTCGCCAGTGTCTTTACTTCCTGCACATTCTTTGCGACATCCTCTTTCGTAAGCATCTTACGCATATCGGATTTACCGGTCGGATCCCCAACCAATGCCGTTGCCCCACCAATAACCAAAATACCGTGATGCCCTTTTTTTTGTAAATGCCGAAACATCATTAAAGCAAAAAAATGCCCGATATGAAGACTGTCCGCCGTCGGATCAATCCCCAAATAAAAGGTCATTGGTTTTGAATCATTGACTATTTTTTGAATTTGTTCTTCGTTCGTCGCTTGATAAACATATCCGCGTTCCTTTAAATAATCAAAAAACTTTTCCGTCATTTTTCCCTCTCAATACCTTTGGCCTTTTTAACCAAAAAACACAATCAAAAGTATATATCTGATTATTATAATACAACTTATTATAATAAATTGCAACCCCTATTTGCATTTTTTTATATTAAGTAGATATCATGTTAACAAAGTATATCCGTATTTATAGATAAAATCAAGAAAAATTTTGAATTAAAAATAACTATTTTGATATATTTTCAATCGTTTCTTGAACACCATATTCATATTCTTTTTCATCTTCCGGAGATAAAATTTCCAACAATTTATACAATCCGCCCGCATGATGTTTTTCATCGTTTGTGATTTCCGTTAATACCTTTTTGACATCCTCATTATCCGTGCTTTCCATAATTTCTTGATATAATTGAATTGCCTCAAACTCCGAAGCAATGGCAAATTTAATCGCACGCAACATTTCTACCTCATTCAATTTTTTATCTGGGGTATATACATTCTGAATATCTGCAAAATCTGGCATGTTTCCTCCTTTATATATAAAACACCCTCATTACATAGGCATAATTTTTAGTTTTTACAACTATTGCGTGTTATTTTTAGAAATAAAAAAAAGACCAGCTAAAAACCGATCTTTTTTTGATGGTCGGGGCGACATGATTCGAACATGCGACACCTTGGTCCCAAACCAAGTACTCTACCAGGCTGAGCTACGCCCCGACGTGTTTGCAATTTTTACTTCAAATTTTAAAAAAAATCAATTCTTTTTTTAAAATTTTTGTATTTTTTTAATAATTCTTTGAAATTTTATGCGCAATTATTTGAATTTTTGCCTTTTCTGTTTCTTTTTTCAACTTATCTAATTTGCTAAAAACCAAATTAATTGAATTTTTATATTCTTTAAACATAAAAGCATAATATTTTTTTGGACTTCCGGTATCGCGATAATCTTTCATAGCATAAACACATTCATCTTTATTAGAGGCATCTAAAAATAAAGGTGGGTAGCCTTCGTTCATTAAAATTAAATTTGCAAACATTAAAGAAGAACGTTTATTCCTATCCAAAAAAGGTTGTAAAAGAACCAAATTATATAATGCCTCGAATGCTCGTTCTGAAGCAGGCGTTCCTCTTAAATTAGCATATTGAGTAATTTTTTCAACCTGCGTTGCGATTGCAGCTTTTTCATGAATTTCTGGAGCAATCATTCCATTGACAACTGGTCTTAAATGATCAGAAGTTCTATACATACCCGGATTAATATCGTCAAATCCTGCTGCCAATTTACTATGAATAATAATCAAAGACCAAGATGGAATAGGATGAGGCGTATGTTCTTTATTTTTACTGATTTCTTGACGAATCCAAGTAAACGCATTACGAAAATTTTGGATAGACTTTTTTTCTTCTTTTTTCAATTTTAATAAAACTTTTTCTCTTTCTATTTTATCTTTTTTTCCAGAAGTTTTATCATAAATGGCAATCATCGTATCAACAAAATGATAATCTTCTCTCATTTTTTCTTCAATAAAATCATACATTTTTTCTCTTTCCTTTGGAAAAAGAAAGTCCATACCAGCTTGGTACTGATTCTTTTTTTCTTCTAAGAAAGATATTTTTTCAGCTAAATCAATTTTTTGTTGCGTAATGGAAAAGTCCAAATTAGAATCTCTTTTATCAGACATTGGAGCCTCCTTATTAATGTCTTTTATTGTATCATATTCCGCAAAAAAAATCAAATATAATTAAATTTACCTTTTGATTTCAATAAAATATCATAATTTTTATGCAAAATCACTGAAATCAAACTTTGTATATCAACAAAATTATCTTTATTTTTATATTTTCAGTGAGATCTAATGGTATCTTTTTGATTTTTAAATAGTTAATTTCTTTTATAAAGATAAATTAAAACTAAACTTTTTCCCTCACCTTCCCTATTTCCTTTATTTCCCCTTCAAAATTTCTTCTTCCAAAGAATGATCGGCTTTAATTTTATCAATGACGGCACGCACAAACAAATCAATTTGTTTTCCTTTGGAATAATCCGCCAAAGCAGCCATATTAACCCGTTTGTCATATACCAACCGATCGGCTGTTTTTTTAGAAACATTATCCTTATAAACAGCAATGGAATATCCTCCCATTTCCTTCACCATACGCATGCATGGAATATCCGTTTCACCATCGCCGATATAAATCATCTGTTCAAACGGTAATGCCCGCTTGCTTAACGGAATAAAACGATTAATACTTTTATCATCCGTAATATCCGGACAACCTTTATTAATTCGGAATAAAAACTGCGTTTTTGTTGTATAGTTTAATGCCACAGCGGGCCAAACAGCCACCCCATTTTCATCATACAAAAAAGAGGATGCAAAAATTTCCTTGAAACAACTTGCAATCTTGGTCCCTTCAATCATTTCTTTCATTCCGGAGGAAATAATATAATGATCTAATTGAATCCCTTTTTTCAAGGCGTAAGCTGAAATTTGCTTAAACCATTTTTCCACACCGGCATATAATTGAACCGTTTTCCCATAAGCTTGAAAATCTTGCCGTCGAAAAGGCAAATGATGAGCTTTTGATTGTTCAATGACCATTTTCATATAAGCTAAAATTCCATCCATTTTGTGTTTTTGAGCAAAACGATTGGATTCTTTCCAAAAATCTGCCGGCGAGATCCCCAGCTTTTTAATCAGCCCATATTCTTGCATATTCCCCGGCGATAAAGTACCATCAAAATCATAACAAATCGCCATCGGAATCAATTGCTTTTTCTGAAACATGTTATATCCCTTTCATCAAGGGTACTTTATCTGATTTTCTTTTTGTTGTCAATGTATTCCTTCATCTTTGACATATTCAATTTTCAGTTTTTTTTCTAATACCTTTATTCCCAGTATCCAAACAGTTTTATTCCCATCTTTGCGCATCCGACGCATTACAGGGATACCCAAAATATAATTTGTCTTAATACCATCCATTTTAACTTGAGAAAAAAGAAATCGCCTATATCGTTTAAACATCAACAAATAAAAATCTTTCTTCCATAAACTTTTTTCCCATATTTGAAAATAAAAAATTTCAAATGGATTACCTTGAATACTCCAAGGTTT
>CALXUD010000037.1 GCA_944391585.1 uncultured Alphaproteobacteria bacterium
ACCGTTTTATGCATGTACCGGAATTGGAACGTATGGGAGCTCATATCACTCAATTGAACGCTCATACGATTTTGATTAAAGGCGTTCCCGCCCTTTCCGGCGCTCCCGTCATGGCTTCGGATTTGCGTGGCGGTGTTGCTTTGGTGCTGGCCGCATTAGTCGCCACCGGCGAAACGATCGTCAGCCGAATTTACCATATTGATCGCGGCTATTTTGAATTAGAAAAGAAATTAACTGCTTTGGGCGCCAATATCACACGCATTCCAAGTGAAACCTAATAAAAAAAGCAGGCCTTCTCAGCCTGCTTTTCCTTTTATTATTATCCCTATTCCACAACATAAAATTCCATGGTAACATCACCGCCAAACGCACCTCCACAGGCAGTACGCCAAGTGCTTTCAGTTAAAGATGAGATTGAACAACCATTACTGCAAGTATAAGAACTTCCACTCCCTGGAATCTTAATACTTTTAATCAAATTTTGATTCCATGTCGTATAAAGCGGATTCATCAAGCGACGACAGACACGAACCGGAACAGATGATGCCGTTAAAACAAATTCATTACCTGAATCTGATTTTGAATATCCCAAATTTTCAGGAAGAATATCCTGTATATCATCACTTGTAAAAGAACAATCACTCCAACCATTACTCCATGCGCATAATTCTTGTACTTGTTGCGCTGCCGATTCTACATCTGCTTGCAAACTAAATGAACCACCACTGACCAATCCCCAACGCACACCGGTAATAATACCAACGCTCAACACCCCAATGATGCCAATAACAGCCAACATTTCAATTAACGAACGACCTGATTCCGCTTGTTTCATGCTTTTCTCCTTTTGTTGTTTTTTAGAGTATAAGACAATAATTTTTGAATCACAAGTTTTTTTTCAGAAGGGAAACCCAAGTTTTGCCAAATTCTTTGCGCTTTTTTAAGAGCTTTTCCCATACCGGTTCCCGGCTTTATTCCATAGGGAATTAAATCGGCAGCCCGAACGGGAAAAGGCGGCACAGACATTTTCAAATAATCTGTCGCTTTTTGCCGAGATAAATGCCCACGCGCCATCGCCCGATATACATAAAAATCAAAAACCTCTTTTCCCCGTTCTGCCCAAACACTTTTATCCCGCTTTAAAGAATGCCCCGGGCAAAAGGATTGACAACATAAAGAAAGCTTTTTCTTTTGCACATTTGATAAACATAAGATGCCCGTTTTTCCACCGGTTAAAACCGCTAATCTCTCTATTACATCCGCCGTCGGATAGACCCGCAAAAACCGCTCCAACTGAATTAAATGCGCCCGTTCCACAATTTGAGACAAAATACCGGTTCGGCGCATCATTTTTAAAGCCTCTCCCACACGCGGCGTTGTTAAAATTTTCAAAAACTCCATTGTCTTGCGCTCATTGGAAACTTGCTTCAATCCATCTTGCAACGCCGCCACTGTTTTTAAAACCATCGGATCAGGTAAATGCGTATCCACTAAACTCCAAAACCGAAAATAGCGCAAAAGGCGTAAATAATCTTCCCGAATCCGATCGGCTGGCTCTCCAATAAAGCACACACGCCGTTTTTTTAAATCTTTCAATCCACCGACGGGATCATATATTTTCCCCAAATGATCCATATAAAGCGCATTGAATGTAAAATCCCGCCGCTTCGCATCCAACACATAATCTGCCGTCCATCCAACAACGGCATGGCGTCCATCTGTTTTTAAATCTTGACGCAAGGTAGTGATTTCAAACGGCCGATGCTGAATAACCGCTGTCACGGTTCCATGTTTTAATCCCGTTGGCACTACTTGAATACCTGCCTGATTCAACAAATCCATAACCTCTTTTGGTGCAAGCGGCGTTGCCATATCAATATCCTGTACCGGCCGATGCAATAAATAATCGCGCACACACCCACCCACTAATCGCACCCGATTATTTAAGGCATTCATTATTACCAAAACCTGCTCGTCCAATATCCCTGCCATAAATGCAGTTTAACTAATAATCGCTTGAAAAACAACCGCAAAAAGAATATATTATTTTGAAAAGGATTAAATAAAATGATGATTACAACTACAAAAGAACTGAAAAAGTTTTGCAAAAAATTAGCAAAATATCCCTTCATCACTGTGGATACGGAATTTATTCGAGAAAAAACATATTACCCCGTCTTATGTTTAATTCAGCTAGGCTGTTCAGATGAAGCTGCTTGCGTTGATCCATTGGCTCCGGATATGGATTTATCGCCTTTGTTTGATTTATTTTTAAATCCAAAAGTGCTGAAAGTTTTCCATGCCGCTAGACAGGATTTGGAAATCTTCTATCATCTGATGGGTAAAATGCCAACACCGCTGTTTGATACACAAATTGCAGCAATGGTCTGCGGCTATGGTGATGCCGTTTCTTATCAACAATTGGTCGAACAATTAACTCCTGTGCGTCTAGATAAAAGCATGCGCTTTACGGACTGGTCCAAACGCCCATTATTGGATAAACAAATCGGATATGCTTTAAATGATGTCATTCCCCTTGTAGATGTCTACCTTAAATTAATGGATGAATTAAAAGCCTCCGGTCGATTGGATTGGCTCAAAGAAGAACAAGATATTTTAAACGATCCGCACACTTATCAAATTGATGATGAATCGGCTTGGAAACGTCTGAAATGTACGTTGAAAAAGCCAAAAGAGATTCATTTATTTGCCACATTATGCGCTTGGCGGGAAAAAACGGCGAAACAAAAAAATCGCCCGCGCCGTCATATTTTAAAAGACGAAGTTATTCAAGAACTAGCAACATTAGCTCCCACAACTCCGGCAGAATTAGATACTTTGCGCAGCATTCCGCACGGTTTTTCAAAAAGCGACATAGCAGCTTCTTTATTAAAAACAATTCAAGATGCTTTAAAAGACAATCCGGAAACTTTTGAAAAGCCCGTTATACGCAAACCATTAAAACCGGCTCAAAAAAGTTTTCTGGAAATGCTAAAACTGTTGCAAACAATTATCGCACAACAAGAAAAAGTTGCGGCAAAAGTATTAGCTTCTGCCGATGATTTGTATCGTTTTGCCGGCGGAGACGAAACCGTTCCTTTTTTAAAAGGCTGGCGTTTTGATCTGTTCGGACAAAAAGCACAACTACTGCGTCAAGGGAAACTATGTCTTATCTATCGACCAGATAAAGGAATTATTGAATTTAAACAACTCTCTTAAATTCTCCTTGTCTTTTCAGCACTGACAAACTATATTAACAAGAAAATAAAGGAAAATAATATGCTTAATATATCCGATCTTGAATTTATCATTCCCTGTGGAGGGAAAAGCTCTCGTAATTATCCCCATTCCAAAGGCATTGCTCACAAATCTTTGCTGCCATTCGGGGATGGCCGATTAATTGATTTTATTTTGCAGGAGATTATCGCTATCGGTGGTCGCCATATCACAATTGTCTGTTCTTCGGATGACGTAATTGATATTTTTAAAGAGGCTTTAAAAACCGATACACAAACAGAGGAAAAATTACGCTTAAAAGGTTTATCAGCCATTGCAGATGCTATTCGGCGCACCTTTTTGCCGGAACAAATTGACTTAAAATTCACAATTCAAGAAAAACCGCTCGGCACCGCTCATGTATTAGCACTGGCCCATCGCCTGTCTCCCAATCGGCATGGTGTAATGATTTTTCCGGATGATATTATTGTTTCTAAAGATAAAAATAATACTTATTTAAAACGGATGGTGGATGTTTTTTTTGCAGATCCATGTCAAATTTTGCTCTATGGTGTTCCTAAAGAAAATGTCAGCAACAATGCGATTTTGGAAAATAAACGCTTGATTGAAAAACCTAAAAATCCTTCTAATTTTATTGCGCTTTATTCGCCGGTTGTTTTACCGAAAGAAGCGTTGGATTTTATTGAAAAACAATTTTGTGAAATTGAAAAAACGGGTCAAATGCCGGCACACTTATCCGGCGGAGAATGGGTTTATGTAGACGGCATCAATGCCTTTTTGGATGCTGAACCTGCCGATACCCCTTTTCACATTGCTGTTGTTCCAAAAGCTACGGATGATTTGCTGTTGGATACCGGAACCCTACCATTGTATCAACAAGCACAGCTTTATGCTCTGCTAAAATTATCAAAATTCAGTACGGAAAATAAAAAATATGCCTTAAAATTACTACTGGAAGATATAACGATTTCTTAAGAAAAAGCCTCTTGATAGAGGCTTTATTTTTTCAGCCAAATAGCGCTGAATTGCCGCGCGGGATTATCCGGTTCCTGCCGATAACTTAAATAATCCGGATGCGTATAAGTGTCTATGTCAATCACTTCAATGTCCTGAATTCCTATTCGTTCCATCCGATGCCGAATATAAGCAATAAAGTCAAACAAAAATTTATTCTCCCCTTTTGCAATAAAAAACCGATCTTCCGTTTTGGGAAATAACGCTTTAAAAGAAGTATCTACCTCAAAACTTTCTAAGTGTAAACATGGTCCTACAGCTGCTCGTATTTTATTTAATTTAGCACCTTTTTTGAGCATTTCCAAAACCGCATTTTCAATCACGCCTTGAAAAGCGCCTTTCCAACCGGCATGAACCGCTCCGATAACCCGATTATCCGCATCAGCCAATAAAACCGGCGCACAATCTGCCGTTTTAACCGTTAAACATAAATCAGGTTCCCGACTAACCCATGCATCCACCATCGGCTGCGTTTCATCCATTTTATCAATCACTCGCACATCGGCGGAATGCACTTGCGTCATCAATAACGGATGGGATAAATTTGTGGAATCCCACCGATTTAAAAAGACATGTCCAATTCCTTTCAATGCGGATAAATTATTTGCTTTTTCCATACTGTTTCCTCAACATTTTTTTTAATTTTTCAGCCTTTCGATGCCGATAACGTCGCACAAAAGTACGCGTAAAATAATAGCCACCCACACCAAACACCAAAGCCCATGGCAAACAACCGATTATCATGGACACACCCCAATCTCTAACCAACAAATCCAAAATCAATTTCCATTTTTCGGCAAATGTTAATTCACCCAAAAAGGTTTGTTGAATCACACGCGATAAATTGTCATATCCGGATAAATTATCCCATTGACCGCGCATCAATTGCCCCGTTATATAAAACCCATAATAAACCGGGGGCAGCGTTATCACATTCGTCACCCATGTCCAAGCAAGACCCAGCGGCAAAGAAAAAGACCATTTTAAAACCTTTTTGCAAAACAACCATGTCATAAAAACCAACCACATCTGAATTCCAACCAACGGCGTCATCGCCCAGGCAAGGCCTACGGCGGTTCCGCGCGCACTGTATTCCGGTGTATGCTTTGAACGCTTCAACGGCACAATCAACCGATGCCGAACAATTCGTCCCATCTGCTCTAACACCCCGCGCTCTTTCATGATAAATCCTTTATTTTACGAATTTGATAATACGGTGAAACACGTACAACAATTAAAACTCCTAACAATACCATTGGTATACACAATAATTGTCCCATTGTTAATTGTTCAAAAATAAAACCTAAATGCGCATCTGGCTCTCTAAAAAACTCCAATGCAAACCGGAATAAGCCATAAAGAATAAAAAACAACCCCGTTAAAAACCCAGCGCGCTCCCGATACTTTGGCACAAACCACCACAGCACATTTAAAATCACAAAAAGCAATATTCCTTCCGTCAAAGCTTCATATAACTGACTTGGATGACGTGGCATATCACCCCCAGCGGGGAAAATAATCGCCCACGGCACCTGTTGCGTTTCTCGTCCGAATAATTCGCCATTGATAAAATTCGCTACACGCCCCAAAAACAGACCAATCGGTGCTACACACACTAAAATATCACTCATGGAAAACAACGGTATTTCTTTTTTGCGAGCAAACAAAATCGCCGCTACAATCACACCGATTAAACCACCGTGAAAAGACATTCCTCCTTGCCAAATGGCTAAAATTTGTGCCGGATATTCTAAATAATAATTCAAATTATAAAAGAACACATATCCTAATCGTCCACCTAAAATAATACCGATAGTCGCCCACAGCAAAAAATCATCTATTTTTAAAACCGTCCATTGACTACCGCTTTTTTTAGACATTACACGCGCCAACCCCCAAGCTCCCAATAAACCGAAAATATAAGCCAATGAATACCAGCGAATAATCAACCATCCCCATTGAAAAGCAACCGGATCAATTTCGGGAAAAGGCAAACCTGAATACATAGAAACTCCTTTTTGTTTTTCTTTTTATAAAACAAAAAATCAAAAAAATCTATCTTTAAATACGAAATATGGTCTTATTTTTGATGTGTAAAAACAGCCGTTATACGCTCCAAATAGCCTTGCAATGCAGCTAGACATAATCCATAATTCGTCATCGGCACATGCGCTTTTTCCCCTTGCGCCTGCCGTGCTTTCATTTGCGCCGGATTAAACATACACGCACCGCAATGAACCACCAATGCATACGGTGTTAAATCCGTTGGAAAATCTGCTCCCGACACCCACTCAAATTGAACATCAAATCCTTTTTGGCGAAACAAGTTCGGAATTTTAACACGCGCAATATCATCTTTTATCGCATGATGCGTACATGCTTCCGCAATCAACACTTTATCTCCCTTTTTCAAGAATTGAATTGCATGAGCCCCCTCAATAAAAGCATTCAAATTACCTTTTAAACGCGCAAATAAAATTGAAAATGTTGTGCAAAAAACATCAGGCGGTGTTTTTTCTATCATCTGTTTTAACACTTGAGAATCGCAAACAACCAGATCCGGTTTTTGTTTTAATTCAGCGAGTGCCGATTCATATTCATCCGGCTGCACAACGATTGTTTTTAAATGCAAATCCAAAGCCGCACGCAACACTTGTACCTGCGGCATAATTAACCGACCAACAGGCGCTTCAGCATCTATCGGCATAATCAACACTAATGTTCCTCCAACCGGAATCAATGCCTCTAACACTCCTGAATGCGCACATGGTTTTAAAAATTTTTTAATTTCATCCTGCAACCGATTTAATACTTGATTTCGTGCAGCTAAATCCAATGCATTTATCCAAAATCCCTCCGAATGATTCGGATATAAATCAGCTTTGTTAAACAGATAAATCATTGGCTTTTGAATTCCGCGAATCCACTCATGAGGCACATCATCTCCCTCACATACCACTAAAACAATATCCGCTTTTTCTAATGCTTTTTGCGTGCGTGCCGTACGTTCTTTCCCTAAAATGGAATCATCATCTAACCCCGCCGTATCAATCCACATAACCGGCCCCAACTCATGAAGCTCCTGATTTTTTTCCACCACATCCGTTGTTGTACCTGCCACTGGCGAAGCAATTGCTGTTTCTTGTCCTGTTAATAAATTTAAAACAGAAGACTTCCCTGCATTCATTCGCCCAATAATTGCGATATGTAAACGCAAAGATTTCGGTGTTGTTAACATAGTTGTTTTATTACCGCTCTTTAACTAAATCCACAATTTTTTCCAGTGCAAATTTTTCATCATAAAAATACTGCCGCCGCACCGGTTTTCCTGCCATAACTAATGGGACAAAATCTGCATCTGCCGCCCGCATTTTATTGTATGGAATTTGATTTTTATCCTGCCAAAACACGTCCACTTCCGCTCCGTTATCCGCCAGTTTTCCTTCGAATTCCGTTGTACGAAAAATCGTTACATAAAATTCTTTAGACGGGAATTCCACGTATCCGACTTCAATCGGATTGAGCGGTTTTAATCCTGTTTCTTCCATGCTTTCTCGGATCACACAATCTAACATAGATTCATTAGCTTCCTTTTTACCGCCCGGAAAATTTAAGAATCCCTTGTTAATCCCACGATGATGTTTAATCATCACCACACGATTCGTTTTCACATCTTCAATAACAGACAAACATGCTTCTTTTTTCATTTGAATCCTTTAATGAATAAAATTAATTGTACGCGTGCGCAAAAATTGATTGATGTAGTATTGCTTGTTTTCAAATCCTTGCGCAATTCCACCCACTTTTTGAAACTTTTTGGCCATCCGATACCCAATCACACCTCTCCAATTGGATGGTTTTTCAAACTTCCAAACATTCAATTCAGCCGCCGTCGGCGTTTGTAAAACATAATTGATAGAAGTCATCCCCAAAGCTTTGTTTTCCAAAACTTGATAAGAAATTTGCTGTTCGTTTAAATCAAAAATAACAGCATTCAACGCTTCGGTGATTGATGTATAATCCGGAAATAGCTCCACCGCTAATAAATTTTGCCAATTACTAATATCTTCTCCTCGTGGGACATACTCATTTAATGTCGGCGTGCCATAAACAAATAAATAAGCCCTATTGTCAAATGTCGTAAATGCACTTTGCTTAAACGCGATTTGCTGAGAAACAGACGAAAATGAACTGACCTTTTGCTGCACACACCCTGCCAACAAACCAACAGCCAACACACAGGACAATAAAACTTTTTTCATGACAATACTCCTTTTTCCTTTCCTTTGATTAAACAAAGTTTTTCAATATTTGTCAATGAATTCATAAAAAAGATTGATAATTGGCGGAG
>CALXUD010000038.1 GCA_944391585.1 uncultured Alphaproteobacteria bacterium
TGCTTATTTCTGAAGAAGAAAAACGGCCTCAACCAGATGATATGAAAGTTCAAGAATATAAAAAACAAAAATTGAAAATTAAGCAAGAAATTGAAGAAATTGAAAAAAATGCTTAATTTAGCTTAAATTCTTTTAAAGAGAGGTTTTAAAACCTCTCTTTTTTATATATATTCAAATTTTAATCTTTAATGTGCTCACGTTGCTTTTGAACCATAGTTAAAAATTGAGTTCGAATATTATGACTTTTAATGTATCCAGCTCGTTCTATAATTTTCTTTAACGGATAAGAACCTTCTTTATTTTGGATTGTGATATCAGCCCCTTTATGCATAAAATCAATGACTCTTGAGGCGATAATATCCGCTCGTCCGAATTCCATATGATGAGAAAAAGTATCTATTGTATGCAAAATGGTATTTCCTTCTTTATCCTGATGATTTAATAAAGTGGGCGTTGAAACGGAAAGCATTTGATAGAAGAGGGGATCACTCATCCAAATATAAGCCAAGCTTTTAGCTTGCATCGGCGCATTTAAATAAGTCAATTGTTCAAGGCGATATCCGTTTTCAATTAAAAAAGAGGCACTTTCCCAAAGCTTATAACGAAATATCGGCTCAATCAGATAGTTTTTCTTTTCCAGTCGATGCATTCCGTCTTTTTCTCTTTTTAGATAAGCGGATAAATCATCACATAGTTCACAATCCACTTCGGAGCGAATTGCTTCTTCAGTCATAAAAAATCGTTTGAATTTTTTCCAAAAAGCCATATTAGCTTTCTTCCAAGAAACTGCGTAATTTGCGAGAACGGCTGGGGTGTTTCAGTTTTCTCAAGGCTTTGGCTTCAATTTGACGAATACGTTCACGAGTAACAACAAATTGTAATCCTACTTCTTCCAATGTGTGATCAGAGTTCATCCCAATTCCGAATCGCATACGTAAAACGCGTTCTTCACGTGGTGTGAGTGTGGCTAAAACAGCCGTGCAAGATTGGCGTAAATTAGATTGAATTGCCGCCTCCAATGGATGCAAAGTATTTTTATCTTCAATAAAATCGCCCAAATGTGAATCTTCTTCATCGCCAACCGGTGTTTCCAATGAAATCGGCTCTTTAGCAATTTTCAGAACTTTTTTAACTTTTTCAACCGAAAGATTGATGCGTGGAGCCAATTCTTCCGGCGTAGGTTCATGTCCTGTTTCTAATTGCATTTGGCGTGATGTACGCAACATTTTATTAATGGTTTCAATCATATGAACCGGTATGCGAATTGTACGTGCTTGATCCGCAATTGCGCGCGTAATAGCTTGTCGAATCCACCAAGTTGCATAGGTTGAAAACTTATAACCACGTTGGTATTCAAATTTATCCACCGCTTTCATTAAGCCAATGTTACCTTCTTGAATTAAATCTAAAAATTGCAAGCCACGATTTGTGTATTTTTTAGAAATAGAAATAACTAAACGTAGGTTTGCCTCAATCATTTCTTGTTTAGCTTTATTGGTTTCTTGACGACCTTTTTTGATGGTTGCAACGAGTTTTCGATACTCCGAAATCGGCATTTGTGTTTCTTTAGCAATATTTTGAATGTTAAGACGGATATCCTTAATTTCAGAAGCGCTTTTTTCAATAAAATTTTTCCAATTTTTCCCAGCCTTTTTTTGTGCTTTTATCAGCCAGTTCGGATCCATTTCACTGTTTTGATAAAATTCCAAAAATTCATCCCGATCAATTTTATTAGCCATTGCTAAGCGCAGTAGCTTTCCTTCTAACATCATTAATCGTTGATTTAATTCATTGATTTGATCAATCAGTTCTTCAATCTTAATTGGATTTAAATGAATTCCTTTTAATAAATTTGTCAACTTATCTTTTAAAGTAAGATAATTTTTTTCTGTTTTATCAGGAACTTCTTTCCCTTTTAGAATAAATTCCATACGGGTATTTTGAACTTTTTTGAATTTAGCATAATTAGTCTCAATTTCTTGAAGAGCATCTAGAATTTGTGGCAATAAAGTTTCTTCCATTTGTGTAACAGATAGGTTGGGATTGTCTTCATCCTCATCATCGGCAGATTCTTCTTTGTCCTCTTCTTCTTCGGGTTCAGAATCTTCTTCAATTTCCTCATATTCACTCTCTTCAATATCTTCGGAATCTTCTTCGTCTTCTAATTCTTCATCAGAGAGTTCTTCTTCAATTTCTTCGTATTCCTCCTCTTCTTCAGGAGGTGTTTTTTTCTTTTCTTCTTTTTCAATTTTAGCTAATTCGGCGGAAGCTTCTTTCCGAATTTTTTCTGCTTTTTCCAATTGTTCTTTATTGGGTAAAGCTTCAAAGGTTGTTTCTAAATCAATTAAATCTCGTAATAGCAAAGTTCCTTTTTGCAAAGCAGAATGCCATTCAGAAATCGCTTTGATCGTCAGAGCACTTTCAGAAAGACCTCCCATCATGACATCAAAACTAGCAGAAATACGTTTGGCAATAGCAATTTCCCCTTCGCGGGATAACAGCTCCACATTTCCCATTTCACGCAGATAAATGCGAACGGGATCTTTCACGCGATTATCGGTATCAACATCGGCTGTTTCTGTCGTTGTTAAAGCAGTTGAGTGATTAGAGAGACTTTCTGTTAAATCAGTAATATCTTCTGAGCCGTCAATTACATTAATACCCATATCAGAAAAGGATGAAATAATTGTTTCCATCATTTCATCAGAATGACTTTCGGCCGGCAAAGCTTTTTTAAGCTCAAGCATTGATACAAAGCCACGTTCACGCCCTTTGTCAATCAATCTTTTCATCAGGGTTTTTGAATCAACGGTTTTAATATCGGATAAAATAGGGGATAAACCTTCTTCAATAGAATTTGACGTCATTTTTCGGAGCTCTCTTCACAAGGTTATACAAATAAAAGTAAGTATATTTATTTTAAATAAAAAGTCAAGAATTTTATTCAATTTCAGCTTGTTTTTCCATTTCTGTTTTTAAGCTTTCTTTTAAAGATAGAATTTGAGCCCATTTTTCAGCTGTTGGTTCTTGACTATATATTTCTGTTTGAACCTGAATTTCAGCTTTTAATGCATGGATTTTTGAATCAGAAATCCGTTCGCGTAATTCCCGAATAATTTCTAATTCCGACCGATGGGATTTTTTAAGCATTTCCAGTTCGTCTTTTAAAAGAGATAAATCAGTCGGTTCCAAGGCGTTTTGAAGGTCTGTGGAGGAAATTGTTGGGTTATTTAAAATTTCCGTAATCACTTGTTCTGCCATTTGGCTTAAAGAAACATTTGGGAAGTGTAGGGCACCGATTTCTTCAATCATTTTTTCACATGTTTTCGGATAACAAATCAGATAAGCCAGCAACATTTTAGCTTCCGATAAACCGGATTGAGGTATTAAAATAGGAACAACATTTTGAAAAGAAAAATTTTTCTTTTTATTTTTGTCGAGCGCCCACAGATATTTTTTAAAGGCTTTTTTGTAATAATTCTGAACGGTTTTATCTTGAATTTCCAAAACGATTTCATGGGCATCAGCTTCTAATTTGGCTAATCGTTCAGGGGTGTTTAATGAGCGCCCTTCCAATAGGAAATTCCAAACGGTTTCTATCATAGAATGAGCGCCGGATAAAACACTCTGATATTCTTCGGCTGACCGTTTTTTAATCATATCATCAGGATCTAAACCATCGGGTAGCCAAGCGAAACGCAAAGATTTACCGGGAGTTAAAATTGGTAGTGCGCGCTTCATGGCTCGGATGGCAGCTCCACGACCGGCTCTATCCCCATCAAAGCAAATAATTGGTTCATCGCATAAAGTCCATAGTAGGCGGATTTGTGTTTCAGTTAAAGCAGTTCCAAGAGGGGCAATGGCATTTGTGAACCCAGCCGCATGTAAGGAAATCACATCCATATAGCCTTCAACCAAAATAGCTTCATTTTTTTGCCGAATTGTTGGGGTGGCATGTTTAAGAGCATATAATTGTTCTCCCTTGTGAAAAAGCTCTGTTTCCGGAGAATTAAGATACTTGGGTTCGCCTTTTTGCATAATGCGTCCGCCAAAAGCAATGACTTTTCCTTGACGGTTTAAAATCGGGAACATTACTCGGTCATAAAAATAATCATGAACAGAACCATATTGTTGATTATTCACAATTAAACCCAGTTTCGCACAATCGGATAATGGAATATTTTTGGATTTTAAATAAGTTGTTAATTTAGAACCCGTTGGTGCATATCCTAATCGAAAATTTTTGGCAATATCAGGCGTAATGCCTCGTCGTGAAAGATATTGTTGCGCGGTAGCTCCCGTTGGAGAAAAAAGATTTTGTTGAAAAAAACGGCAAGCTTCCTCCATGATCTTCAACAAGGTAGTATGTTTTTGTTGCCATTGTTTTTGTTGAGGCGAATTTTCTGGAATTTTTAAACCGGCCATATCCGCCAAACGTTCAACAGCTTCAATGAACGGGAGTTTTTCCAAATCCATCATGAATTTGATAATATCTCCATGTGCTCCACATCCAAAACAGTGGTAAAATCCTTTTTCATTATTAACCGTAAAAGAGGCTGTCTTTTCATGATGAAAAGGGCATAGACCAGTGTATTCCCGTCCTTTTTTTGTTAGTTTTACCCGTTTGGCAATGACATCAGACAAAGCCAAGCGGGAGCGCAGTTCATCTAAAAAAGCGGTTGGAAAGGACATAATTAGCCGAGCATTTGTTTAATTAAAGCCGAAGCAGATCCAAAATCCATTTGACCGGCATATTTCCCTTTCAAAGCCCCCATAACTTTTCCCATATCTTTAATAGATGAAGCTCCGGTTTCAGCAATAACGGCTTGAATTTTTTCTTTCATTTCCGATTCGGAAAATTGCTTTGGCAAAAAGCCGGCAATAATATCAATTTCAGTCTGTTCTTTTTCAACCAAATCAGAGCGATTACCTTGTTTATACATTTCAATACTTTCTTTGCGCTGTTTAATCATAGATTGTAGCAAACTTAAGATAGCTGAATCATCAATCCCATTTAAATTACCTTTAGGCCGCGCTTCGATATCTTTATCTTTGATTGCAGCATTAATTAAACGCAATGTGGCTGTTTTTGATTCATTTTTTTCTTTCATTGCTGAAATAAGTTCTTTTTTAATTTCTTCACGTAACATTTTAATCTCCTTTATAAAATCTATTGTATCATACTTTTTTTTCGTTTAAAATGAAAGAAAAATCTTGCCAAGTTTTGTTTTTTTATTTATAAGGACGGCGATTTTAATAAAGAAAAAGGATACAAAATGTTTTATTTTATGATATTAGGATTTATTTGCGGATTGTTAATTCCAATTACAGCCAGTCGGTTTGGTAAGATTTTACCGGCAGATCCAGGGACTATTTTTTGCTCTCTTTTGCATCGGCCGCATTTACCGATTGCCAATACGGACTCTCATCATAGAAAATTGATTCGAAAATGGCGTAAAATGCTTTATTTTAGTCTTTTTTGGGGTGTTTTTATGGCTGTGTGTTTTGGCGCGACTTTTAGGTTTATCGGTTTTGAATATATTTTATGGTTTAATTTATTTTTCCTTTTAATTGCGTGTTTAATTGCCGTAGATCAGCAATTTTATTTGTTGCCGGATTTTTTTACAATCCCTTTGTTGATTTTAGGTTTCGGTTTTGCTTCTTTTACGGGATTGATTACACCGATTGAATCTTTTTGTGGCGCTTTATATGCCTATTTAATTGCGATGTTGTCCGTGATGTTGATGCGTTCTATCAATGCTCGTGCGGAATTTGGAGCTGGTGATGCCAAAATGATGGCCGGTTTAGGCGCATGGGTTGGCTATATGGGGGTCAATTATATTTTGATTTTAGCCTTTTTGTTTTTTGCTTTAACGGCACTGATTAAACGAAAAGATATTGGGGCATTTGGTCCTGCACTTGGATTGGCTAGTATTTTGATTTTATTTGCCGTTTATGTGAAATAGGACTGGACATAGGGTTAAAAATGCGTTATGATATTTTTACTTTATTGTTAAAGAGGGTTAAGATGGCACGCAAAAAGAAAGAAAATTTAGTTCATTTGGATTTGGAATCTCTTTCAGAAGAAGTAAAAGAACCAATTTTAAAAAAAAAGGTAGAAGAAGAAAATAAAACACTTGGGGAGTTATTGCGTCAAACACGTGAAAAAAAACGCTATCATTTGCAAACAATTGCGAAGCGTTTAAAAATTAAACCAATTTATTTGGAAGCTTTAGAAAAGGGACATTATTATGCTTTTCCGGGATTAGTCTACGGCGTTGGTTTTTTGCGTTCTTACGCTCAATTTTTGGGGTTGGATGTAAAGGATGTAATGGAACGTTTTCATGCAGAAACTTCGAGTATTAAAGCTCAACCATTAGAAATGCCGATTCCTGAAAATCGCAACATTTTGCCGTCTACTAAAACAGTTATTAAATCGGTTTTATTCTTAATTATTGTTTATTTATTATGGTATATTGCGGATAGTTTTTTACAGCCCACCATTCAAAAACCTTTACCGAAGGTATCAGCTGTTATTGAAGAAAAAATTAAGACTGAACAACCTGTTGTTGAATCGGTTATTGCCGAGCCTGTTGTTGAAAAAAAAGAAGCCCCGGTAGTTGAAGCACCTCGGTCTGTGTCTGTGTATGGGCTGAAAGAGCCTGCGATTATTTCTTTTATCGCAACAGATGAAACGTGGGTTGAGGTGACAGATACGGATACGGAACGGATCGTATTATCTAAAGTTTTATATGCGGGAGATTCTTATAATCCACCAGTTGATTCGGATGAATATATTTTGAAAACAGGAAATGCCGGTGGATTGGATGTTTATATAAATGGACAAAAAATTAAAACACTCGGTAAAACAGGTGAATTAAAATCCGGTATTGTTTTAACAAAAAAAGCATTGCGTAAATTATAGCGGGCTATCATATCAAAATCAGGCAGGGGAAATCTGTCTGATTTTTTGCTAATCTAATTGATAAAAAGAGAGGAATGAGATGAATTTAGAACAGAAATTAGAAACAATTTTAGCGCGACAAGATGAAATTACCAATTTGCTCTCAGAAAATCCGGACGGTGAAACATTTGTAAAATTATCAAAAGAACTCAGCGAGTTGGAAGATATTTCTAAAGTTGCAAATGAATATAAAAAAGTATTACATGATTTAAAAGAAGCCGAAACTATGATGAATGATGCCTCATTGGATGCGGAGATGAGAGAAATGGCTTCAGAGGAATTTTATCAACTGAAAGAACGTGTGCCGGAATTAGAAAAACAAATCCAAATTTTATTATTGCCGAAAGATGAAGCAGACGATAAAAATGTTATTTTGGAAGTGCGAGCAGGAACCGGTGGAGAGGAGGCCAGTTTGTTTGCTGCCGAATTATTTCGAATGTATGAGCGATATGCTGCTTTACAAAAATGGAAATTTGAAACATTAGAATTTGTTGAAACGGGATTAGGTGGTTGTAAAGAAGCAGTAGCTCAAATTTCTGGGCACAATGTATTTGCGAAATTAAAATTTGAATCTGGGGTACATCGCGTGCAACGAGTGCCTGAAACGGAAGCAAATGGGCGAGTTCATACATCAGCTGCAACAGTGGCTGTTTTACCGGAAGCAACCGATGTTGATATAAAAATCAATGATGCTGATCTTGAAATTACAACGTGCCGAGCTTCCGGCGCCGGTGGTCAACATGTAAATAAAACTGATAGTGCAATTCGTATTGTTCATAAACCAACAGGGATTGCTGTTGAATGTCAAGAAGAGCGTTCTCAGTTTAAAAACAAAGAAAAAGCAATGACCCGTTTACGGACGGCTTTATATGATATGCAACGTCAAGCTTTGGATAAAGAACGCGCTCAAAATCGAAAATCTCAAGTTGGATCCGGAGATCGTTCAGAACGTATTCGCACTTATAATTTTCCGCAAGGACGAGTAACCGATCATCGGATTAATAAAACATTATATCAATTGGACGAAGTGATGAACGGTAATGCACTAAATGAATTTATTGAAGCTTTGGTATTGACAGATCAAATGGAGCGGTTGGCAGAAATTGGATAAAAAAGAAATTATTCAGGCTTTAAAGGGTGCTTCCGATACTCCGGAGTTGGATGTTCGCTTCTTTTTAGAGGATTGTCCTTCCCCCTCTGAAAAGGAAATAAAAGATTTTATTATGCGACGTCAATCTGGTGAACCGGTGGCTAAAATTTTGGGACATTGCGGTTTTTGGAATTTAGATTTTTTAGTTTCAAAAGATACATTAGATCCACGCCCCGATTCCGAAACATTGATAGAGGCGGTTTTGGAAAATTATCCCAATCATCAAGATAAAATACATTTTTTAGATATTGGAACGGGTAGCGGATGCCTTTTATTAACATTATTATCTCAATATCCATATGCTGTTGGAATTGGAATT
>CALXUD010000039.1 GCA_944391585.1 uncultured Alphaproteobacteria bacterium
GTCTTTCGTAACCAAGACAGGGTTTCCATCAATAGACTTAATTTCTGGGATAGCCAATACAACTTGTTGAATTTTACGCAATGTATCAATTAGTTGAGGCACAGCTTTTGGTTCTTCTCCACGAACACCATTTAAAATCGTGCCGATTTTGGTTTCTTTAATCATGGCATCGAAATCATCAGCAGGTAAGATACGTAATGTTGTATCTTTCATTACTTCTGTATAAATACCACCTGTTCCAAATACCATAACACGGCCAAAGTTTTTATCAGAGTTTACCCCAATAATTGTTTCAGAAGCTTTTGTAATCATTTCTTGAATTAAAATGCTGGCTCCTTTGAGTTGGAATTTTTGAATGGAATTATTTAAACCATCCCAAGCCTGATTAAAGGATTTTTCATCTGTAATATTGAGATAAATTCCCTTCATTTCTGTTTTGTGTAAAGCATCAGGTGCAGATAATTTTAATACAACGGGATTTGGGAAAAACTTTTGACAGAACGCTAAAGCTTCTGCTTTATCAGTAAAGTTTCCTGATTTTGGATAATCAATGCCATATTCGTCCATAATCAAATTGACAGTAGATTGCGGAAGAGAAGCCAATCCTTCAGCCTTTGCTTTTGACACAGCTGATTTGATAGCTTCACTGGCAGGTTTTATATCAATCACAACATCTTTCATCCCGCGAAAAGCCATTTGAGCCTTAAGTAAGCCCAATAAACGAATAACATCTACAGGATAAGCGTAATGCAAAATTTTATTAGCTTTTAAGATTTCATTTCCTTCATTTACTTTAACCCCTCCAACGAAAGACGCAAAAATATTCACATTTTTGTATTGAGGTGCAATGCGAGCAATCGCTTCAGCTGTTCCTTTAGAATCTGTCACCATTTGTGGCGTTAATAAAACAAGGATGTTCTTATATTCACCCGATTCGCATAAAACTTTTAAAGCAGCCTCATAACGGTCTGCACGGGCATCACCCACCACATCAATAGGATTGCCCAACGATGCTTCTGGAGATAAAACAGCTTTTAATGCTTCAATTGTTTTCTCGGAGGGGCGAGCTAAATCCAATCCGGCATCTTCACACAAATCAGAGCTTAATACTCCAACTCCTCCGGCATTTGTTAAAATAGCTAAAGAGCCATCAAATTCTGTATGATGAGCATATTGTAATACTTCTAATAAATCAAACATTTCACGGGCAGTATAAACTTGAATGGCCCCGGATGTTTTTAAAGCCGTTTCTAAGACCTTATAATTGGGAGCTAAAGACCCTGTGTGAGATAAGCTGGCAGCTTGAGCTTTTTTAGAACGACCAGGTTCCAAAATGACCACAGGCTTTGTTTTTGTTACTTCTTTTAATACTTTTAAAAAAGCAGGCCCATTTTTTAAAGACTCCAGATAAAAAACAAAAGCAGAAGTATTGGGATCTTCTTTTAAGGCATCTAATAATGTATCTTCACCTAAAACAGCTTTATTTCCAATAGAAATGAAGTGAGAAAAACCAATTCCTTTTTCTCTTGCCCAATCCATCATAGCAGAACAGAAAGCTCCCGATTGAGAAATAAAAGCGACATTTCCTTTTTCAGGGAATCCATCAGCGAAACTAGCATTTAAATTATCATAGGTAGAAATATGACCTAAACAATTTGGCCCCAATAAATTAACACCGGCCTTAATGCATTTTTCGGCGATGGTATCTTCCAATTCATGATTGCCAACTTCTCCGAAACCAGCCGTAATAATGCTGATATTTTTAGTACCAGCAGCAATAGCATCATCAATAACCGGCATTGTGAATTTTGCAGGAACCACAACAACAACTAAATCAATTGGATGGCCAATATCAGATACATTAGCGACACATGGTTTTCCATACAATTCTTGGCCAGCACATTTTGGATTTACAGCGTATAACTCACCCGTAAATCCAGCATCTAATAAATTTTTAAAAACAACAGCCCCTAATTTTGTTGGATTTTCAGAAACACCAACAACAGCGACTGATTTTGCTTTAAAAAAGGATTCTAATTTCATTTTTTTTCTCCTTGAGTTTAATTGAAAAGATGGCGGTGTTATAATCCCAATAGCGTTAAAAAGCAAGAAAATTTTATAGAGCGTATTTTTTATTGGTATCTGAGAGCCTCAATCGGATCTAATTTCATGGCCTTGATAGCAGGCATCAATCCAGATGCTACTCCGACAATAACAGCAACAGAAATTGAAATAATAACAGACCAAATAGAAATGGGGACATCTTTTTCAAAGATAGTACCTCCGATTTGTGATAGGACAACGCCGATAATCATGCCGATAAAACTGCCCATAAAGGAAATTAAAATAGATTCGGATAAAAATTGAAACATAATCCATTTATTGGGCGCTCCCAAAGCCTTACGAGTTCCAATTTCGCGTGTCCGTTCCGTTACCGAAACCAACATCATGTTCATAATACCAATACTTCCCACAATTAATGAGATAGAAGCAATTGCGGCTAATAATAAAGATAAAATTAAACCGACACTACGCACTTTTTCAACCATTTCTGTCATAAGGCGAACCGTAAAATCATTATCCGTTCCATCTTTTAACCGATGACGAGCCCGTAATTGATATTCAATTCGATTGGCAACTGATTCCATTTTATCTTCTTCTGTTACCTTAACAAAAGCAACGTCAGTATAATTGGGACGTGGAGAACCACGTAAACGCTGACGTAGAGTTGTAGCGGGCGTTAAAATAATATTATCTTGATCATCCCCCATTAACCCATCTCCTTTTTCTTTTAATGTCCCGATAACGGTAAAAGGTTGTCCTCGTAAGCGCATGGTTTTTCCAATAGGGTCTTGCATACCAAATAATTCATTCACCACTGTTTGGCCAATAACGATATATGGTTTCCCAGATTTTAAATCTCTATCCGTGAACATTGTTCCGTCTTCAATTTCCCAATTTCCGATAGCAAGATATTCTGGAGTCGTTCCCGCAACGCTGACCCCATAGTTATTAGAACCATAAACAGCTTGTACAGCAGTATTCACAATATAGGAGGCTGTTTCAACATCTTTTAAAGAACGCAATGATTCTACATCATCAAAACTGACGCTTGGCCTGCCACGCCCCCCTCTTACTCCGCCACTGACGGTTTCCCCCGGACCGATGATGATTAAGTTTGTTCCCATAGAATCAAATGTTTTGGTAATTTCGTTTTGTACAGTTTGCCCGGCGGCAACCATTAATACAACAGCAGCTACCCCAATCATAATCCCTAACATTGTCAAGAAAGTCCGCATTTTATATGCGGTCATAGAAATCCAGGCCTCTTTTAGAATTTGTCCAATCATTTTTTGCTGCCCTTATTATAATTTGATCGTAATCCATCATATACTTTACGACCATCATCAATTTTAATCATTCTTTTTGCGTAATCGGCTACATCATCTTCGTGAGTAACAAGAACGATTGTAATACCCTTTTTATTTAATTCTGTAAATACATCCATAATTTCATCAGATGTTTTACTGTCTAGATTTCCTGTGGGTTCATCAGCAAAAATGATTTTGGGATGATTAATTAAGGCTCTTGCAATTGCAACCCGTTGTTGCATTCCTCCGGAAATTTGTGTTGGTAAACGATTTTCATAACCATCTAATTGAACCTGATGGAGCATTTGAATGGCTCGTTCATGGCGTTCTTTTTCTCCAATTCCTTGGTAAATAAGGGGCATAGATACATTATCAGCGATTGATCGTTTCATTAATAAATTAAAATTTTGGAAAACAAAACCAATTTCTTTTCCCCGAATGCGAGCGAGTTCTGTATCTGTTTTATCAGAAACCGCTTGACCAGCTAATTTATAAACACCAGATGTTGGTCTGTCTAAACAGCCTAAAATATTCATTAAAGTTGATTTTCCAGAACCCGAATGTCCCATAATGGATACGAATTCTCCCGGATATACGGCAAAAGAAATATTCTTAAGAACAGATTGACTCATCCCGCCGGGCATAAAATACGTTTTGCATACGTCCTTTAATTCAATAACCGCATTTTTATTTTCTTTTTTTTGAGGCATTAACGATTTCCTTTTTGGATAAATTCAGTAATAACCTTGTCGCCTTCATTTAATCCTGATTTAATTTCAATCCAAGAAGTATCGGATAATCCCTTGACGAAGATGACGGGAATGACCTGTCCATTTTTGAATTGATAAACAATAGCCTCATTTGTTTTGAGCTCAATTTTTCCTTTTGGGATAAATTGTCGAACAAAAGAATTGGGTTTAAATTGTAATGCTGAGGTTGGTAAACGGAGCACATTATGACGTTCTTCGATTACAATTGTTACGAATGCAGTCATTCCCGGGAGTAATTTTCGAGAAGAATTGTCTACCTCAATAACAACCGTATACATCACCACATTGGATTCTTCAGTCGGAGATAAACGAATTTGTTTAACAGTCCCTTGGAAGACATCATTGGGATAAGCATCTACTGTAAAAGAGACAATCATTCCCGGAACAATCATCCCAATATCAGCTTCGGCAATATTTGCTTCAATTTGCATTTTCGATAAATCTTCTGCAATTGTGAATAAAGTTGGCGTTTGATAACTTGCCGCTACCGTTTGTCCTTCTTCCACTTCTTTAGAAATAACAGTTCCGGAAACGGGAGAGACGATTTGAGCATACCCATAATTTTGTTCGGCTTTATTATAAGCAGCTTCGGCACTTAATACATTTGCTTCTGCGGTAGCTAATTCGACTTCGGCCTCTTCAAAAGTCGCCTGAGCAATCAATTTATTTTTATAAAGCTTGTCATAACGATCATAATTTAGTTTAGCAATTTTTAATTTTGCGTTAGCCAAATCTAATTGAGCTTTTGCATCATTTTTATTTTCTGTTAAGACAGAAGTATCTAATTGAGCTAATAATTGTCCCTCTTTAACTTCATCATTATAATCTACTAACACAGTTTCAATAATTCCAGAAACCTGAGTCCCGACACTCACGGTATTAACGGGTTGAATTTTACCAGAAGCTGTTACTTCTTGCTTGATATTTCCAGGTTCAATTGAGATCATTTCAAAATTTTTAATAGTTAATTTGTCTTCTTTATGCAAATATGCATAACCAGCATAACCTAAACCGAATATAATAAAAAGAGTAATAATCCAACCTTTAAATTTCATTTAAAATCTCCCGATAGTTCTATATAAATTTGCTTTTGCAATTAAGACATTATAAAAAGCCGAAGCGTTTTCCTGTCGTGCGCTTGCCAGTTGAGATTCAGCTGTTAATAGATTTAAAATACTGCCACGACCGACTTCATAAGAAGCGAAAGCAACCCGTTGGTTTTCTTTCGCACTTTCTAACACATTTTTGCTGATATCATAAGCAGCAAAAGCCGTTTTATAATTTTGCCAAGCATTCCAAACTTCATTTTTTACCGTATCAATTGTTTCGGTAACACTATAATTGGCTTGTTCGTAATCATACTGAGCTTTGGTTATATTATAGGTATTTTTAAAGCCTGTGAATAAAGGGACAGACAATTGTAATCCCACAGATGTTCCATATTGATAGGGATTATTTTTGCGCCAGTTATCATTACCGGAAATGCTTGCTCCTACAGATACAGAAGGAAGTGCCGTTGATTTTGCAATATCAATATTGTATTTAGCTGCTTCTTGCTCTTTATATTTTGATTTAATTTCAGACCGTTCTTCAACAGCCATATCAATTAATTCCTGAATGTTACGACTAATATTTAATTGAATAATATCTTTTGTTCGTTTAGGTAAAAATAAATCAAATACGGTATCAGGAGGAAGATTAAGTAATATTGCAAGGTTTCCTGAAGCTTCTTGAACGGCATTATCAGCTTCAATTACCGTTAGTTTCGATTGTTCATAAGAAGTTTGAGCCAATAACTTATCATTTAGCGGGACTAATCCCAATTCATAACGTTTTTTGGACTCTTCATAAGATTTTAAAAAAGATTTTTCGGAAATTTTAGCACTTTCCAAAACAGCTTTATTTGATAATAAAGTATAATAAGCTTTTGTAATACTTAAAATAGTATCTTGCAATAAAACATTGTATGTAAAACCAGCAGCATCCAGATAAGCTTTAGTTTGTTCTGTTCTAGCATTTCTTCCGCCGAAATCAAATAAAAGCCAATCTAAAGCAATGGAAC
The DNA here is from genome assembly GCA_944391585.1 of uncultured Alphaproteobacteria bacterium. Lineage (GTDB taxonomy): Bacteria > Pseudomonadota > Alphaproteobacteria > CAAHEQ01 > UBA3637 > CALXUD01. Next base: position 6,204 of record CALXUD010000039.1, read on the forward strand.
CGGAATAAGGACTCCCTTGATCGGAACCTTCATATTCATTTTTAGAATAATCTGCAGAAATTGACCCTGTTGCGGCAAGAGAAGGTAAATATTCACTTTTTGCGGCACCATATTCAGCTTCACTTGATTTTACAGACATAAAACCTTTGTTGAGCGAAGGGTTATTGCATAAACCAATTTCAATAAGATCTGCTAATGTTAGTTTTTCTGTTCCGATTTCTGCATCTAAACAACCACTCGGTGCGTGAAGAGAATATACGGAAAAAGGATCCAGTTCTGCATGTGCAGAAGTTACAATTAAGAGAGATAAAATGATTAAAGAGTATTTCATTCCTATTCCTTTTATGATAAGCTAACATAAATCTTAAGAAAAAAACAAGGAAAAAATGATGAGATATTTATTGATTTTTATTTTTTTTCTGTGGCCTTTGGATGCTTTTTCAAAGACAGCGGCATATTTTTCTCCCGGACTAGATTGTGAAAACCAAGTTATACGTTTAATTGAAGAAGCGGATAAGACAATAGATGTTGCGATTTATACCTTAACCAACGAACCAATTGTAGAAGCGCTAGAAAAAGCCCATAAAAAAGGTGTTCGTATTCGCATTTTAACAGATAAATTACAAGCATCAAATAAATATGCAAAGGCAATTACTCTTTATGAAAAGGGTTTTAATATTCGTGTTCACAGTAAACACCGCATAGAACATAATAAGTTTATGATAGTAGATGGGGAACGGATGATAACGGGATCATATAATTGGACGGATTCTGCGACTTGGAAGAATTCTGAAAATTGTCTTATTTTGTGGGAAGAACCGAAAACCATAGAACAATACCAAAAACGATTTGAGTATTTATGGGAAATAAATACAAAAGAAAAATCGGATCAATGGTTTAAAAATAAATTGGCTAGATCAAAATAAACTTGACAATTTTTATTGGATAAGATAGTTCTTTTTATAGCTAACAAATGGGGGAGGTCCCAAATTGAGTTGTTTTTTTTCTCTTCTTGCGTTGTGTGGATTTGGATTTTTAACAACATCGGTGTATGCAGTGGAAACTGGCACAAAGAGCATTTCTTATTATTTTGGACTAGAAACAGGCTTCTCTTCAAGTGGAAATATACCGTCATCAGGTGGTTGCCCGAATACATGTTCTGGCAATACGCCGGATCAAGATGCAGATTGCAATTGTTATTGTGCAATTCGTTCATGTGGACCAGGATTTTTCTTTGATGTTGCCTCTTGTTCCTGTATTCTGGAATGTTCTGAAGGAGTGGATAATGATGGTAACTGTTGTCCAGAGTCGGGATATGATGAGGCAAATTGCATCATAAAAGAAATAAACGTAAATGGATGTTTTGTTTATGAATCTTCTTGTGTCGCTCCACGTATTTGTGATGGAGTAGGCACTTGTGTTTGCCCAAGCGCAACGCCCATTTGGACGGGAGAAAATTGTGTAGAATGTCTTGTTAATACAGATTGTCCGTCGGAAAAACCGTTGTGCGAAAATAATGCCTGTGTGAACAAATGTGCAGATCAATCTGTCGGTATATGTCAGCAATGTGAACCATTAACGGGGCAGATTACTAATCTGACGGGTATTTCGTGTGGATTGAATGCAATTTGTAAAAATGGCTCCTGTATAAGTACAGGGGGAGGTTGTCCAAGCGGTACTGTGGAATGTAATGGTCAGTGTTATAATCCCACTTGTCCTGAGGGGCAATCATGGGATTCTTCCAGTTGTGGCTGTGTGGACGATGAGCCAGTGTGCCCCGATGGTCATGTTTTATGTAATGATAATTGTGTGATGGCCAATTGCACGGCTATAGGAGAATCGTTTGATTATGATATCTGTGCCTGTAAATGCAATAATGGAGGTGTTGTATACAACGGAGAATGCCGCGCTTGTGAGGGAGAGGATGTATTAGATCCGAATAGTGGCTTGTGTGTTTCCCCGTGTGA
>CALXUD010000040.1 GCA_944391585.1 uncultured Alphaproteobacteria bacterium
TTGTTGAAATAATTTATATTATTAAAAAAATGTTCAAATTTTGTCAAGTCACTAATGGTAACGAATTCATTAGGTTTGTGAGCGCAAATAGGACGCGAACTTTTGGCCTATAAAATAAGATGTAAATCTTGTTTTTTCAATGGATTAACTGTAAAGGTCTAAAATCTGCAAAGACATTTGAGGATGGTATGCAAGTATGCAAATAAAGGAAAAAGGAAAGGGGAAATATAGCTTTGTTCCTTTGAGCCGAAACCTTTAAAGAGAACAAAAATAGCCCGGATATTGGGCTTTTGCGGGGGAATAAATAAAATAAAAACCGGAAAGATGCATTTCCGGTTTAATCAAATTGGTGGGTGTGACAAGACTCGAACTTGTGACCTTTACGATGTCAACGTAACGCTCTAACCACCTGAGCTACACACCCAATTTATTGGTAGGACCTCTTTTACACAATTTTTTTTAAAAGTGCAAGAACTTTTTTTATTTTTCTTGACTTTTGTCTTTTTTATTTGTAGATTTGCTTCATCAAAATTGCCCAAATGGCGGAATTGGTAGACGCGCTGGCTTCAGGTGCTAGTACTCGCAAGGGTGTGGAGGTTCGAGTCCTCTTTTGGGCACCAATAAAAAATAAGGAATATAGTATGAAAAAAAATACTTTTTTCAGATACTTATTTTTCTTTTTATTTGTTTTTTCTTTTCCTTTTTTCCCCTTATTTTTGTCCAATAAACAGATTTCAGAACGAGAAAATAGAATGTTAGCTCAATGGCCGGTCTTTTTTAAAGACAAGCAATTTAACTTTTCCTTTGGAACAGATTTGGATAATTATTTAAAAGATCATTTTCCATTTCGAGATCAATTGATCACAACGTATCATAATGGAATTTTTTTAGTCAATCGGCGAATTGAAAATAAATTAGCGATTTCAGGGAAAGATGGATGGATTTTTTATAAAAATAATGCATTTCGAAATTTGTATTATAAGAAGAGTGAACTAGAAAAAATATTGGAAAAATTAAATAAGCTTAACTCTTTACTAAAAAAGAACGGAATTACATTTATAATTTTGGTCTGCCCTTCTCAGCAGAGAGTTTATTCTGAATATATTAAGGATTATTATGACATTGAACAATTTCCGAATAAGGCATTAGAATTAAAAGAAAATGTAAAGAAAAAGACGGATGTTTCATTTTTTTATCCATTAGATGAAATGAGAGCTCAATCTCATTCCTATCCATATCCTTTATATCAAAAATGTGATGCACATCCATCTGGCTATGGATATTATGCGCTTTATCGTCTTTTGATGAATGAGTTGAAAAAAACATATCCATCACTTAATGTGTTAGATAAAAATAATTTTTATGAAGTAGAATATATTGGTGTTGGTTCGGCATGTCGTTCTGTTGGATTATATAATTCCAGAAAAATGTTCCCTAATTTAACTTTAAAAAAGAAATATCAAGTAAAATCACAAAAAAGAGGAGAGCATGCTTATTGGACGAATATTTCCAATGGAAAATATAATCTATTTTTTCTTGGAAGTTCTATGGGATCGAAAATACATAAAATGATGACTCCTTCTTTCAAAAAAATTATTTTTATGCGAGATAACATAGAGAAACAACCTGATAATAATGAAGATATTTTTCCTGAATTATTCAAAATTCTATTAGATGAGGATATTGATATTTTTGTTTTAGAAATGCCGGAAGATCGTATTATAACTCATCGTTTTGTGGAGCGGTTGGATGATATTTTAAAGAGTTATGAGAATTAAAAATGTTATTTCCTTCAATTAGTTTTTTATTTTTCTTTTTACCATTTGTTTTGGCTGGATATTATATTTTACCCAAAAATGCCCGCAATACATTTTTGTTGTTTGTAAGTATTATTTTTTATGGATGGGATTCTCCAAAACTGCTTTTATTGATGTTAAGCGTTATTTTTATTAACTATATTGGAGCTTTATTTATATCATTCTTTTCCCAAAAAGCATTCTTGAAAAAGAGTGCCTTTCTGCTAACATTGCTTTTAAATTTTGGTATTTTGGGGTATTTCAAATATATAGATTTTTTAATTGAAAATATGAATCGAATTATGGGAGAAAATTATGCACTCATGAATGTTGTTTTACCATTGGGGATTTCTTTTTATACTTTTCAAGCTGTTTCTTACACAGTTGATGTTTATCGTGGACAAGTAGCTGTACAACGTAATTTTTTTAAATTAGCTCTCTTTATTTCACTTTTCCCCCAGCTGATTGCGGGTCCGATTATTCGTTATCACGATATTTATCAACAAATCGATAAACGTTCGGAAAGTTGGCGCTTATTTATGGCTGGATTGCAACGTTTTATTATTGGATTGGGTAAAAAAGTGATTATTGCTAATACATTAGCAGAAACAGCCGATAAAATATTAACATTGCCGGCGGATCAGATTAATTTTGCTATTATTTGGTTAGGTGTTATTTCAAAAGGAATTTCCGTTTATTTTGATTTTAGCGGTTATTCAGACATGGCAATTGGTTTAGGACTTATGTTTGGTTTTAAGTTTTTGGAAAACTTTAATTATCCGTTTGTTGCCAAAACAATTTCTGAATTATGGCGACGTTGGCATATTTCGTTAGGAATATGGTTTCGCGAATATGTTTATTTCCCTTTAGGGGGAAGTCGGGTGTCCCCATGGCGCCATTATTTGAATTTATTAATCGTTTTCTTTTTAATTGGTTTATGGCATGGTGCCAGTTGGAATTTTGTTTTATGGGGTGTTTGGTTTGGTGTTTTTATTGTAATAGAGCATTTATTGGGTATGACTAAAGAAAGTAGTAATTTTTTAGTTAATTTATGTAAACGATTTTGGACATTGTTTATTTTCTTTTATGCTATTGTTTTAATTCACACTGATACAATGAAACAATCACTTTCTTATATGAAGGCAATGTGGGGGTTGGCAGATACTTCAAAGATTGTTTATCAATTTCAAAGTTATCTGTCCAACTATTTTGTTTTAGTTTTTATTGTGGCAATTTTAGCTTCATCTGGTCTTTTTAAGAAATTGTTTGATTCTAAAAAACGTTTTATTCAAATTGGAAGATGGATTTGGCTTATGTTTGTTTTTTCTTGGTCGGTTATTTTAATTGTTTCAACAACATATAATCCTTTTATTTACTTTCATTTTTAATTAAAAAGAACTGGACAGACGGTAAAAATTATTTTATGATAAGCTCACAGTTTATCAAGAGGATAAAGGATTTTTTATGACAAAAATAACACTTTATAAGGGAGATTTGCCGAAGGATATTCTTTTTTCGGATTCCATTGCTGTTGATACGGAAACAATGGGGTTGAATCTTTTAAGAGACAGATTATGTTTAATTCAAATAGGCGATGGAAAAGGGCATGCTTATTTGGTGCAAATTGTTCCGGGAATTGATTGTCCGAATTTAAAAAAGGTTTTAAGTAATCCTAAATTGTTAAAAATTTTTCACTTTGCTCGTTTTGATGTGGCAAAAATTAAACATGATTTAGGTATTGACGTGAAACCGATTTATTGTACAAAAATTGCTTCGAAATTGTCTCGGACATCTGCACCTCATCATGGATTAAAAGCGTTGTGTCATGATTTATTGAATGTTACTTTATCCAAAGAACAGCAAACATCGGATTGGGGGGCGGAAAAGCTGACTAAAGACCAGCAAAAATATGCAGCATCTGATGTGTTATATTTACATCAATTAAAAGAAAAATTGGATGAGCTATTGAAGCGTGAGGGGCGGATGCAATTAGCTCAATCTTGTTTTGATTTTTTAAACACACGAGCAGAACTGGATTTATTAAATTTTGATAATCCTGATATTTTTGAACATTGATAAGGAATTTTTTTATGACGAAAAAAACTGCAGTTGAAATCGCTCAAAATGTTTTGGACATGGAAATGAGTGCATTAAAGATAATGCGAGATGAATTAAACGGAGACTTTACAAAAGCCGTTGAAATGATTTTGAATGTAAAAGGACGAGTGATTATTTCCGGTATGGGGAAAAGTGGTCATGTTGGTCAAAAAATAGCGGCGACAATGGCTTCTACCGGAACGCCTTCCTTTTTCGTGCACCCAAGTGAAGCCAGTCATGGAGATTTGGGAATGCTTACGAAAGAGGATTTGCTGATTACCATATCTAATTCCGGAGAAAGTCGTGAAATGGCTGATATTATTTCTTTTTCTCGTCGATTTGGTATTCCGATGATTGCTATTACCAGTAATCCAAACAGCACAATGGGAAAAGCCGCAGATTTAGTTTTAGCGATTCCCGATAAAAAACGGGCACCAGAAGCATGTATTTTGGGATTGGCTCCGACAACATCAACAACAACAACAATGGCTCTGGGAGATTGTTTGGCGGTCGCTTTAATGGAAGCCCATCAATTTTCGGCAGAAGATTTCCATAATCGACATCCGGGCGGAAAATTGGGAAATGTATTATTGAAAGTATCTGATTTAATGGCAAAAGGGAATGCCCTTCCGCTGGTTTCGGCTCATATGATGATGTCAGACGCATTGCCGATTATGACAGCCAAAAGTTTGGGGTGTTTAGGGGTTATTGATGAAAATGGAAAATTGATTGGAATTATTACAGATGGTGATTTGCGGCGTCATATGGCGGCAGATTTAATTGTGCGTCAAACAAAAGATATCATGACATCTCATCCAAAAACAATTACTTCAGATATTTTGGCTGTTGAAGCTGTACGTCTTTTGAATGAAGCAAAAATTACTAATATATTTGTGGTGGATGAAAATCAAAAACCGGTTGGTTTATTGCATATTCATCATTGTTTGCAAGCGGGTGTTGTCTAAAAATGTTATCACGCCGTTTATTTAAAATAAAATTGCATACCAGACGGGTCGTTTTGCTAAAGACCAGTTTGCCGATTTTTGCATTTTTATTAGCGGCCACAATTTTGATTTGGCCGACTTTGGTGGAACAAAAAGATAAATTTTCGCTTGCTGTTAAACCTCAAACAAGTATAAAAGGTTCTAAAATTGATATGGAAAAGGTGCGTTTTTATTCTGTTGATGGAGGTGATCAACCAATCACTGTTGTGGCCTCAACGATTAAAGAAACTGATCCGGAAAAACAAATTGTCACTTTATCCGATCCGGTTGCGCAATATAAAATGAATAACGGTGTTATTTTAACGGCAAAAACTCCCTATGGCCTGGCTTTTCAAAAAGAGGAGTATTTGTATTTAGAGGATCAGGTGATAACCACTTCGGACAATGGGTATACAATGTATTCTTCCAAGGTTATTTGTGATTATGATAAGGGAACTTTGGATTCGGATGAATCTGTTGATATTCAAGGACCGGCGGGGACATTGAAAGCGGAAGGTTTCTTTGTATTTAATAAAGGTGATAACATTGATTTTAAAAAGAAGACAAAGACGTTAATTTTACAGACGAAAGAAAATATAGATATTTTTTCGGATGATGGTTTAAAGATTGATCAGAAAAAAAGAACAATTACAGCTTTTAAAAATGTTAAAGTAATACAAAAAGATAAAGTGATTCATGCAGATAAAATGATTGCGTATTATACGGATAAAAAAATATCCGGAAAATCTGAACTTGAACGGATTGTGGCAACGGGGAATGTGATAGCCTATGGGAAAGATATCAGTCAAAAAATTATGGGAGAAAAAGGAGAATATGATCCCAAAACAGGTATCATCACAATGACGGGGAATGTTGTGATTGCTCAAGGAAATAGCCGAATGTATGGTGATACGGCAACATTAGACTTGAATAAATCAATGACTTCGCTTAATATGAGCGAGAGAAAAGAACGAATTAAAGGACAATTAATTCCGGCAGAATTAGAAAAAGGACTGTAAAATGGAAACAAGAGGATTGGCTGTTAATAACTTGAATAAAAGCTATAAAAAACGGGTTGTTTTACGAGATGTTTCTTTATATGTAGAGCAGGGGGAAGTTGTGGGATTATTAGGTCCAAACGGCGCAGGGAAAACAACTTGCTTTTATTGTGTGACCGGATTAATTCGTCCAAATGCTGGTACTATTTCACTGAATGGAATTGATATTACACGGTTTCCGGTTTATCGTCGTGCACGTTTGGGAATTGGTTATTTGCCGCAAGAAGCTTCTATTTTTCGGGGACTGAATGTAGAAGATAATATTCGTTCTGTTTTGGAAATTGTTGAAGAAAATGAGGAAAAGCGGGAACAAGAATTGGATTCTTTATTAAAGGAGTTTTCAATTGAACATTTGCGTTTTTCTCCCTCTAAAGCTTTGTCTGGTGGAGAACGACGCCGATTAGAAATTGCACGAGCATTAGCCTCTCGTCCCTCTTTTATCTTGCTAGATGAACCATTGGCAGGAGTGGATCCGATTGCGGTATCTGAAATTAAGGATTTAGTATATCAATTAAAAATGCGCGGATTGGGAGTTTTAATTACCGATCATAATGTGCGCGAAACCTTGGGATTGATTGATCGGGCTTATATTTTATACGATGGTATGGTTTTAAAACATGGTTTACCGGAAGAAATCGTGGCAGATGAAAAAGTTCGTAAGACTTATTTAGGAAAATCCTTTTCATTGTAATATATTTTTCATTTTAAAAATGCATTTTTTTGTGGAAAAAAAATGAAAAAACAAGTATAACTTCCGTTATTGAAATTTTAAAGATAGAAAAGGTATTGAAAATGAATGATATTAAAAGAATTGGAGTGTTAACAAGTGGTGGGGATTGTTCCGGATTAAATACAGCTATTCGAGCAATTACATTTGCAGCGGTTAACAAAGGTTGGGAGGTTTTTGGTATTCATAATGCAACTGATGGCTTATTTGTACGCCCGATGCGTTATCAAAAATTAACAATGTCAGATTTTGAATTCCCGTTTGCAATAATGGGAGGGACAATGCTTGGAACCAATAATTCCGGAAATGCTCATATTCAAGAGAGAGCCGATGGGACAGTAGAAGAATTAAATGATGAACAGCTCTTGCAAAGATTTAAGGAGGGTGTTCAGGAATTGGGGCTTTCTGCTTTAGTTGTGATTGGGGGAGATGGTTCTATGGCGATTGTTAGTCGGTATTGCCAAAAGGCAGGTATTTCCATGATTGGAATTCCCAAAACGATTGACAATGATGCGCCGGCAACAGAAATGGCAATTGGTTTTGCAACAGCGAGAACTGTTGTGATGGATGCTTTAGATAAATTAGATACAACCGCAGCGAGCCACCATCGTGTCATGATTGTGGAAGTAATGGGACGGGGAGCCGGTCATTTAGCTTTGGAATCAGGAATCGCCGGTTATGCCGATGTAGTATTAATTCCTGAAATCCCTTATACTTATGAAGGGATTGTGAATCGTTTATTGGAGACACAACGCAATGGTCGTAAGCATGGATTGGTTGTTGTTGCTGAAGGAATTAAGACACCGGAAGGAAGAAATTGCTTTTCTGCAAATGGCAAAACATATGGTGGTGTTTCGGAGTATTTTGCGGAACGTTTACAGAAAGATGGTTTTAATGTACGGGCAAACATTTTAGGGCATATTCAACGTTCGGGTTCTCCGGTGGCGGGAGATCGGATTTTGGCTTCTCGTTTTGCCGTTCATGCCATTAACTTGTTGTCCGAAGGAAAAAATAACCGCGTTGTAGCATTAAAAGATGGCCATATAACAGATTTTGATTTAGGTTATGTTTTAAAAGTCAGCAACTCTCCTGTTGATCCGAATTCGGAAATGGTAAAAGTGGCTAAAACGCTTGGTATTTATGTAGGGGAGATTTAGTCCTTGCTTTTTTAACAGAAGATATTTATAGTATAAGTGTAGATAGAGGAGAAAACTATGACAGAAAAATTAGAAAAACATTTAACTGCCTTAAAGGCAAAACATGCCGAATTAGATATGCTTATTTCTGAAGAAGAAAAACGGCCTCAACCAGATGATATGAAAGTTCAAGAATATAAAAAACAAAAATTGAAA
>CALXUD010000041.1 GCA_944391585.1 uncultured Alphaproteobacteria bacterium
AAGAAATGAATCTGACGCCTTTTATTATTACTAAAATGGCACATGATATTGCCGGTTGTGCGGGTGCGGTTTTAAATACCAGTGAGTTATTGACTTTGGATGCTGATTCTGTTACGGAAGTGTTGCCTTTATTAAATGAATCAGCTCAAACATTGGTTGTGCGATTAAAATTTTTCAGATGTTTATTTGGTTCTGCAACAACGATTCCGCCGGACATCGCACAAAAGTATCTTCAAACACTCTCTATGCCGTTTCAGTTAAAAGGCCGGTTTGAAACGCCGATAGAGCTCGGGTTTGTTTTGGCGGCAACCGACTTTTTACCTAAGGGCGGGGTTATTGAGCGGACAAAAGAAGGAGTTAATATGAAAGGCACTATTTTGAAAGTAGAGCCAATTGTTGACGCAATTTTGCATGGTGTAGAAACGGAAATAACACCGCATACGGCTGTTCTTTTTTGGTTGAAAGAACAACTCGCTCAGCACAAACAAAAAATTTCCATTACTGTTCTACCAGACCGCATTTCTTTTGTTATTCAATAAAAACAGACTTTTTCATTGATTTTTGAAGGAAATTGAGGCATACTTATTTTCATTATTAAAAGAGGACAAAGATGACAAAACATTATCCGGAATTAGATTCAAAAATTTCTTTCCCACAAATGGAAGAAGAAATTATCCGCTCATGGCAGGAGCAAAAAACGTTTGAAAAATCAGTTGAAAACCGAAATGGGGCGGAAGAATTTGTGTTTTATGACGGCCCTCCGTTTGCAAATGGATTACCGCACTATGGCCATATTATGGTCTCTTATGTCAAGGATACAATCGCTCGTTTCCAAACAATGATGGGAAAAAAAGTGGAACGTCGGTTAGGCTGGGATTGTCATGGATTGCCCGCAGAAATGAGCGCTGAAAAACAACTGGGTGTTTCCGGACATAAAGCAATTGAAGAGTATGGTATTGCTAAATTTAATGATTTTTGTCGAAAAGATGTTTTGAAGTATTCCTCCATTTGGGTGGATATGTTTAAACGAATCGGTCGTTGGGTTGATTTTGATAATGATTATAAAACCATGGATTTACCGTTTATGGAATCCGTGATTCATAATTTCAAAGAATTGTATGATAAAGGATTAATTTATGAGGGATATCGGGTACAACCTTATTCTTGGGCCGCTCAAACACCGGTGTCTAATTTTGAAGTTAATCAAGCTTATCGGGACAAAACGGATACCGCTATTACGGTGATGTTCAAATTAGAAAACGGAATGCATTTATTGGTTTGGACAACCACGCCATGGACATTACCGTCCAACTTAATGATTGCTGTTGGCAATGATATTGATTATGCCGTTATGGAAGAAGCGGGTGAAAAATATATTTTAGCAGAAGCATTATTGGGACGCTATAAGCAACAATTACAAAATGCCACCCGTGTGGGTACTTTGAAAGGGCGCGAATTGGTGGGGTTAGGATATGAACCGATGTTCCCTTATTTTAAAGATTTAAAGGCAGACGGATGTTTTCGTGTGATTGCGGGTGATTTTGTGTCCACTGAAGACGGGACGGGGATTGTACATATTGCGCCTGGATTTGGGGAAGATGACTTTAATGTTTGCGTGGCGTTACGAAAAGATTTCCCGATTGTATGTCCGGTTGATGAAGCGGGCTGTTTTACGGATGAAGTTGTTGATTATCAAGGTAAGCAAGTTTTTGAAACAAATGAGCCGATTATTGCTTGGTTAAAAGAAAACCGTTTATTGGTGAAAAAAGAGCAGATTACGCATAGTTATCCATATTGCTGGCGCACGGATACGCCGTTGATTTATAAAGCGATGAGTTCTTGGTTTGTAAAAGTTTCCGACTTTAAAGAGGAGATGTTAAAAACAAACGATGAAATTACTTGGACGCCGGAAAATATTAAATATGGTCGATTTGGAAAAGGATTAGAATCAGCCCCAGATTGGAATATTTCACGTAATCGGTTTTGGGGAGCGCCATTGCCGGTGTGGAAATCAGATAATCCGGATTTCCCGCGTGTTGATGTGTTTGGTTCGGTTGCCGAAATTAAGGAAAAAACGGGCTTTGATGTTACGGATTTACATCGGCCGATGATTGATGAAGTTATTTATCCAAACCCGGATGATCCGTCCGGCAAAACGATGATGCGACGAGTGCCGTATGTATTTGACTGTTGGTTTGAATCCGGATCTATGCCGGAAGGGCAAGTGCATTATCCGTTTGAACGCAAAGATTGGTTTGAATCGCATTTTCCGGCTGATTTTATTGTGGAAGGGATTGACCAAACACGCGGCTGGTTTTATTCCTTACATGTGTTGGGGACGGCATTATTTGGCAAGCCAGCCTATAAGCATTGTTTGGCAACCGGTTTATTGATGGCTGCCAGTGGTGTAAAGTTGTCCAAGAAATTAAAGAACTATCCGGATCCGTATGAAGTGTTAAACAGTATTGGTTCTGATACGTTGAGATGGTTTTTGATTTCCTCGCCGGCGACAAAAGCAGGGCAGGCTTATGTCAATGAAAAAGAAATTACTAAAGCAACGCGGAAAGCTGTTTTACCGTTTTGGAATGCATATTATTTCTTCTGCTTATATGCTAATGCGGAAGAAATTCAAGCCAAACGAATTACGGTTTCAAAAGATGTTTTAGATCGATATATTTTAGGCAAATTAAAGGAATTGGTTAATCGTGTACGTACTGCGATGAATGCTTATGATATGGTTGCAGCGTGCAATGAATGTGCCGAATTTTTGGATATTTTAAATAATTGGTATATCCGTCGGTCGCGTGCGCGGTTTTGGGATGGAACAGATCAGGAGGCTTTTGACACGCTTTATACGGTTTTGGTTGTATTATGCGAAGTGATGGCACCGTTGATGCCGATGCTGAGTGAGTATATTTATCGTGGACTGACAAGTGCCGAATCGGTGCATTTGGCAGATTTCCCGAATGTAGACGCTTTTACAGATGAAACGGTGCTCATCAATCAGATGGATATGATTCGAACGATTTCATCGGTGGCAAAATCTATTCGTGAAGAGCATAAATTACGCAATCGCTTGCCGTTAGCCTCTATGACGATTGCCGGCGAAAAGGCTGAAACATTGCGTGATTTTATGGATGTGTTAAAAGATGAAATCAACGTTAAAGAAGTTCTGTTAACAACGGATATTGCCAGTGTTGCAGATACGTTCTTGTATTTAAAAACACCGTTAATCGGGAAGCGGCTTGGACGTTTTATGGGTGCAATTATGGCCGCGAATAAAGCCGGTGCTTGGGCTATCAATCCGGATGGGACCTTGTCCATTGCGGAGCAGACATTATTGCCGGCAGAATTTGAATTGCGGTTGATTTTAAAAGAAGGTTTGCAAGGGCAGGCATTGCCGGATAATACGGCTGTGATTCAATTGGATACAACCATTCATCCCGAATTGGAGCAAGAAGGAATCGCGCGCGATTTCGTACGTATGATTCAGCAGGCACGTAAAGAGGCCAATTTTGACATTTCGGATCGGATTTCGCTTCAATATAACGGTTCAACACCGTTGTTGAATGAATCGATTAAAAAGCATCAAAATTATATTATGGATCAAGTGTTAGCTGAGAAAATGAGCTTTGCTGATGTGTTGCCAGACGGGGCCAAAGTTGAAGATTTGGGTGATGGACAAATTGGATTCGCTATTGAAAAACAAGTAAACAAAAAACTGGCTTGAAAAAGCCAGTTTTTTATGCAAATAATTTAATTGCTACCACCACTCATACAACGATTGGTGTATTGAAAAGTGGGTGTTGATTCATCGTAAACACTGCATGGATTCGATGTATTCATACATTTGGTACTTAATGCAAATGTAGAACCATGTCCCAATTCATTTAAATCATCTTGAATGCTTTCATAATCCAAGAGTTCAAAAACTTTTTCACATACGTTTTTATTTGAAAAACTACCCAAAGCAAAAATGTTGCTGCCACTGCAATAAAATCCATCTACCAGTTCTTTGCTGCAATCATTATCATAGGCTCCACTTTTTAATAAAATAGAAAATAAATTAAAGTTGTTTAAATAATTATTTGCTTCATTTTTATCCATGGCATATTTATATCCGGCAATACCACCAATAGATAATACCCCAATAATTGCTAAAACACCTAACATTTCTACCATTGAGCGGCCTGATTCTAATTTTGTCATTTTTATAATCCTTTTATAAAAGTTTAAACAAAGATATTTTAGAAACATTATTTTTATTTGGCAATTAAAATTATAAAAAATGAGTTCAAAAAGGGAATAAAAAAAGCCCCAGGAGAAAGGGACTTTTTTTGTGCGTTAAGAAAATTTATTTTACTTTCTTTTCTGTGAATTCAACGTGTTTCCGTGCTTTTTTATCGTATTTGCGTACTTTCATTTTTTCTGTTTTCGTGCGCGGATTTTTTTTGCATACATAAAAAACACCGGTTCCCGCTGTGCTTTCTAATTTAATTTCAACTGTTGTCGGCTTTGCCATAATAATCACCACTTAAAAAATAATTAAACCTAGGTCTCATCTATATCTGATTTTTAGATGAAAGTCAAGTAAAAAATAAATAAAATCTTAATTTTCATTCCATATCAGAGGATAAATGGCTTCAAAGCCACGCCAGTGGCTGGCTTTCGGAACAAGATGAATCGTATTGGGGTTTTGAACAAAATCAAAGGTAATTTTTGGGGGGATTACGGTATCTTTTTCTCCTACGTAGTGTGTTTGAGGGAAAGAAGTGTATTGAGAACGATAGTTTTCCAAGTTCAAAGATTCAGATAAAGGTAAAAAACCTTTTTGGCGTGTCCATTCTTCATGATCCAAGTTGCCTGCCAGCGTAATCAATTTTTTTATCTTTAAATCCGATTTGTTGGTAGCTAATAGACCGGCCACTTGAGCCCCGCCGGAGTAACCAATTAAAATCAGTTCTTTCTGTGGAGAAAGAATTTCTAATTCCTCATAAATAGAATTGATAACTTCTGGAGAAAAACGAGCTGTAGTCCAATGACGTTGGGAGCAAAAATCATCTGTCACATATTGGCAAGGACGAGCAAGGTAAATAACATTGGGAGAAGGGTCATTAAAGGCTATCTCTCTCATAAGGTTCCCTTTGGGGGTCGGATTACTTGATGGGCGTCCATAACGATTAAATGCGTATCCATCTCCTTCAATGTAAATCTTATAAGATTTTTGAGGATCTGTTATCTTAGACCAGCTCGCTAATTTAAAAGTTCGGGTTTGTATCTCTTGATAATGAAAAGAGGGGGGAGCTGTAATTGTTTGACATCCCCCAATCAAAAAACACAAAATAAAAATTATTTTTTTCATGAAACTATTTTATCAAAAACATTACAAAAAAGCATCCGCTTTTTTTCGCGGATGCCTTTTTGTTTCTTAACGAGAAAATTAGAAATTATATTTCACGTTAATCATCCCTGTGTTATCGGTATAATCATTACGGAATTTGCCTTCCCAGAAAATTCCCATTTCTAGGTTATCGGCAATATCTGTTGTTAAACCAACTGCAAATTCTGTTCCAAAGCGTTTTAATGCTTTGCTGTCAGTTGCAATAACAGAACCGTTTGCCAAACTCATGACTGCTGTTGCGTTATCGCGAACAAAGTCATAGGTAATAGCTGCACGGACTTCCGGTTTCAACAAAATGTTGTCCGTAATATTCCAATCATAGACGGCTTTAGCGCCTAAAACACCGGTAAAGATATCAGAGCTGTTGCCAGCGATATGGCTGCCAATACTGTCTGTATAAGCTTTTTGATCGATGTTCATATAGCGTAAGCCTGCTTCAGGAGTGAAAGTTAAAGCATCCATATGAATGTCATATCCCGTCATAGCTTGCAATGCGATCGTGTTAACATCATATTTGCCACTGACATCTGTTGTCGCATATCTGTGTTCATCATAACGACCCCATGTGTAGGAGGCGATACCGTTAACATACCAGTTGTTTGGTTTATATTCTCCATAGAGCAAAGCACTGTTGGAATCAATGTCGGTTTTACGTAAATCCGGTTTAATATCAGAATTTGTATAAGCATAACCTAAACCAACTTTAACAGAATCCGTGATTTGTGCTTCTGCGCCCAATGCGATACCGCGTGAGTAGGCATCAAATCCATCTGTCCCACTGTATTTAGATTTGTTATATAACCCTTTTGCCCAGACAGAGCCTTTGCCTAAGGCAAAATCACCGGAAGATTCACCCATGGAAACCGTTGATCCACCGCTTAAACGAGAACCCGCAGCTGCCAAAATTTGTGAAACCGTTTGTGTCGTTTGAGCTTGAATAACGGGAGCTTCAACCGGAGCTAAGGCTTTTGCGGCTTGAACACCGGCAGCAACAACCCCCGCGTCGGAAGATTGCAACATCGTGTTGATGTTTTCGGCGACGGCGTTAAAGCCTTCATTATCCGATGTTCCCGCAGTGACGGCAGCAACCGCTTCGGCGGCTGTTCCCGTTGCCCCTGTTGCTTCGGCAATGCCGGCGGCATCTTTTTTCGTGAAGGTGTATGTGCCATTGTCGCTGGTCATATCATATAAAGCGTTATCGGTGAATGAGAACGTATCTTGTGTGCCATCTAATTTGATGGTGCCACCTTCTGAACCGTTTTCAAAAACCAATGCCGTTTGACCGGTAATCGTGCCGGCAGTGATAATCGCCGTTTCGGAATTCAACGCCGCTTTTAACGATGAACCATCCATGAAATTGACCGTTCCCGTTCCGGTAATACCGCCATCCAACGCCAACAAACCGGAAACATTCAATGTCCCGTCATTGTGGATGTCGTTTTTCACGCCATTTGCGGTATTATTTGTAAAGGTATTCGTTCCTTCAAAATGAATTGTGCCATCGCCAGCGTTATAGATTGCGCCACCGGCAGATGAAGCGATATTACCGTCAAAGGTTGAATTTTCAATTTTCATCACAGCCAAATTGCCGCCTTTATCAGGAACGCCTTCATTGTAAATAGCGGCACCTTGCGCGGCTTCGTTCTGATTAAATGTGCTTCCGGAAATGTAAACGGAATCAACATATTTATCAGAGCTGTAGAACGTTGAGAAAATCGCTCCACCTTTTGTCGCGGCTTTATTTCTCGTAAATGTGGAATTTAAAACATCTAAATCCGCATTGACATTGTTTCCCAAATTCGTTGCACGCATTGCAATCGCACCGCCCACAGCCGCAGATGTGTTATCGGTAAATGTGCTGTTGTTAATTTTTGTTTGTGAAACAGAGCCCAAAAATAAAGCGCCGGCACCATCATATGATGCATTTGTCGCTTCATTATTTTTAAATGTGACATTATTTAAAGAGCCAGAAGCAAAAATACCGACAGCACCAACGGATTCAGCCGAGTTATTTGAAAACTCAGTGTCATTGATGGCAATGTTTTTCATTGTTGTGGCTGTATAAATAGCACCTCCGAATTGTGCAGTATTTGAATCAAATGTTGAGCCGGAAATAACGGTGTCCGAATTTGTCCATCCAAATAAAGCACCACCAATACTTGCCGTGTTATTTTTAAATGTCGAGCTGTTGATGGTGGTTTTGGCCGTGCAGCCGTCATTTAAACAACGTGCTAAAATGGCACCACCATAACTTGACGCTTTGTTGCCGGCCCATTGCATGCGCGGCGATAATTAAAGCCGGAAAGCAAGCTCGGCCGCGCCG
>CALXUD010000042.1 GCA_944391585.1 uncultured Alphaproteobacteria bacterium
TGTTTCAGATACATATTTTATAAGTATGGTATAGCACAATTTTAGAAAAATAATAAAATTTTTGCAAAAATTTTATACAAAAATTTGTTGTTTTTTTGTTCTTTTCATGATATTTCTAGTAGTGTAGTTAGATAAATCAGCCAACAAATGAGGCTTGCATGTATCATATTACAAAACATTCTTTTATTGTTCATAATACAAAAAAACACAATTCCCTTTCTGTTTTATTTTGGGAACGAGATAAGCGTTCTCATATGCAGTTAATTTGCTTATTAAAACAACAATTGGAAAAACAAGGCGACTCTTTAGAAAAACAAAATTTAAAAGCTATCGGGACACTTTATTATAATCCTCTCTCCCAAAGAACGATTATTTTATGTACAGCTTGTCGCAAAGAAGAACAAGAGGAATTTAAAGGAACAATTTTAATTCAACAAAAATTTGAGGAAATATATTACAATTTAGTCAAAGAACATTTTACACATGCTTTGAGCCGCCATTATTTAACGAAACATATATCCTCTAAAAATCAGCTTCGCCCTCAAAAACAAACTCATTGTTTGTGATTCTTTCCTGAAACCATATAAAAATAGCAGGTTTGTTTCTTTTCATTCCAAACACCTGAGCATGTTTCTTTTGATACAATACATGATATTCTTTGTTTAGAGCAGGACGGAAAAACTTCTCCTTGTTGACAAACACCGGTTTCAAGGCATAGCCCGCTATTGTGTTGGGCTTTTTTCAATAAATAAAAAAGACCAAAACAAAAAAGTCCGATTAAAATCAATATTAATATTTTCCGCATTGTGCATAACTTGGTAAGAAATGCTTTTAAAATCAAGAGATTTTTCTTTACAAAAAAAAATAAAATTGCTACATTAGAGCATCTTCAAAAGGATTTTATATGATTTTATTTCTCCTAGCCACTGCTTTACTGATTTTAGGTTATGCCATTTATGGAGCGTTTGTAGAACGCGTATTCGGCGCCTCTCAAAAAAGAAAAACACCGGCTGTTCAATATGCCGATGGTGTGGATTATGTCGTTTTACCTCCTTTAAAAATTTTTTTGATTCAATTTTTAAACATTGCCGGCTTAGGTCCCGTTTTTGGAGCAATTTTAGGCGCTGTATATGGCCCCGTTTGTCTTTTATGGATTGTCTTTGGTTCTATCTTCGCCGGTGCTGTTCATGATTATTTGTCCGGCATGTTATCCGTGCGCTATAAAGGACGTTCAATGGTTTTTCTGGTTGAAAAATTTTTTGGTAAAAAATTCAAATCTGCTTTTATGCTTTTTATGGCTTTCTTTTTATTATTAGTCGGCGCTGTATTTGCCATGAATCCAGCACAAATGCTGGCCAGCATTTCCCCCTTGCCATTTTTGGTTTGGATTGTCGTCATTTTCGGATATTATTTTTTGGCAACCTTACTTCCGATTGACAAAATTATCGGTCGGTTTTATCCGATTTTTGCGCTTTTATTATTAGGCGTAACCATCTCATTATTATTTTGTCTCTTTAAATCCGGTTTAAATTTTTATCCGGACTTATCTCTTTCTTCTCAAAATCCTGATGGCTCAAGCATTTTCCCCGTTATGTTTGTAACAATTGCCTGTGGTGCACTCAGCGGTTTTCATGCAACGCAATCGCCCATGATGGCAAGATGTTTAGGGAACGAAAAACTGGGGCGTCCCATTTTTTATGGGGCAATGATTACGGAGGGTTTTGTCGCCTTAATTTGGGCAACTTTAGGAATTGCTTTTTATCAAAATAGCGAGGCCTTATCAACAGTTATTAACATTGGAGGACCTGGGGGAGCCATTTCAGAAATTTCAAAAACATTCTTAGGGACACTGGGGAGTATTTTAACCGTTTTATCCATTGTTGTGTTATCGATTACTTCTGGCGATACAGCTTTCAGATCTGCTCGTTTAACTTTGGCAGAATGCTTTAAAATTCCGCAAAATCAATTTAATAAACGTTTAATTATCTCTATTTTGGTTTTAAGCGCCGGTATTGTTCTCAGCTTCTTTAACTTAACAAAACTATGGACCTATTTCGGTTGGGCAAATCAATGTATGGCAACCATCACACTATGGGTTTGCACAATTTATCTTGCTCAAAAACAAAAATTATATTGGATTACATTAATTCCGGCTTCTTTTATGAGTGTTGTTTGCATCAGCTATATTTTAAATCAAAAAATCGGATTGGGCCTATCATTAAACAGCGCTGTTTTAATAAGCCTGTTATTAACAGCTTTAATGAATATTGTCTTTTTTAAAAGTAAGCCGCTTCCAAAATTGAGTACTCAATAAAATTATTAAATTAGCCAGCACACCAATCACAACAATATCCAGTCCGAACCATTGCAGTTTTCCGAAAGAAAATGAGAGCAAAATCACGGCAAAACCAGCACCTGCTCCTCCCCAAAAAGCGGCTTTACTTATCTTTTTTCCTAACAAAACACACAAAAGCGGAATCATCAAAACCGGAGCCCAAAAATTATAGGAAAAGCGCAAAATATCCAATAAATTGGAAATTGTGAGTGCAATAAAAACAGACCCAAAACCAATTACCAGCGTTAATCCTTGAATCAGCCACACCTCCTTTTGAGGATGATTTGGAAAAATTGTATTGCGTTTTAAAAGCGGTTTTAAGGTATCTTCAACCAAACACACAGCAGCTGCATTTAAAAAAGAATCCGCCGTTGACATGACAATTGAGATAATCGCTGCACAAGCCAATCCTTTAATCCCAATCGGTAAGGCAACTTGAACCACCATCGGCATGGATAAATGACTGGGCATATTGGGATCAATGGTTAAAGCAACCGCACCAATTAATCCGCTGATGATGAAAAAAGGAATAGATAAAAAACCGCTCCACAATGTGCCTTTAGCTGTTTCTGCCGGCGTTTTAGCAATCAACAGTCGTTGCACATAAGGCGGAATAAACGTTTCACCCACCATAAAAGATAAAAACAAACTCAACCAAGCAAACCAGCCAAAATCCGGCGTTAAAATATCAAAAAAATGATTTGGAACTGCGGATTGGATACGTTCCCAACCGCCAACATATTGTATCCCCATTACCAAAGCCAACGGCACAAAAACAACCAATAAAATAAATTGCAAAACATCTGTTAAAACAACGGCTCGCATACCACCAAATGCCGTATATAAAATCACAATACCACATCCCAGAAAAACGCCTTGAATAAAAGAAAGTGGTGTGAGCAAATCAAATAAAGCCCCCATTGCCCCAACTTGGGCTCCCAAAATCCCCATACAAATTAAACATCCTAAAAGACCAGCCAATAAACGAGCCGGTTGTCCAAATTCTTTAGCTAAAATATCACCCGCTGAAATACAACCTTTAAAAGCGCCCATTCTGGGAGCAATAAAAACAGCCACTAAAATCATCATCAAAGAAAAGCCCCATAACGCTGTTGCCGGACCAATCCCCTTGTTAAAAACCGTATCGGCATTCCCAAATGAAAAACCACCCCCAATAAAAGAAGCCGATAACGTCGCAAACAAAAAAGTCGCCGAATAGGAATGTTTTGCAACCGCATATTCCTTAATATCTTTAATATGGCGCCCTGCCCATAAACCAATTATAAAAACAACCATCAAATAGACAGTCACAATGCCTATATCCAAATATCCCATTTTAAATTCCTTTTATACCAACGATTATTCTCGTTCCAAATGACGCATATATTTATAAAATTTATCTCTATCTTTGCTGTGTTTTAATTTACGATCTATAAAGTCATTAAAATCTGAACGTAAAGCGATTTTCGGCAAATCAGGCACATCAATTTCAACCGTTTCTCCGATTTTAATACTTCGCAAAGCCGGATCAAAACATTTCTTATTCAAAAACTTATGAAGAGACTGTTCTATTAAACATAAATTAGACACATGATTTGTCCCACCACCCGATAAAGGGATAATATGATGCACATCAAATCCATGAGGTATTTTACCGCGTTTCGCACGCTCCAAATTGATTTTATGCGTGTAGGCATGTAAATAGCCTTTACGATAAAGCCATTTTACAAACTTATGATTTAAATCCCGTTGTTCAAAATCTTTCCGTAAAGCTTTCGTGACAGATGGATCTTGTAATGTAAATTTAATAGTCATTTTTACCCCGATTTCAATGTTTTAAAAACGGTTTCTTTTTGAAATAAATATAGTAAATTTTTTAATGCTTCACCACGCGTTGTTTCTAAATTAGGATCCAAACTTAAAATGGTTTTTGCATCATCGCGTGCCATATCTAATAAAGAGGCATGAACAGATAAATCCGCTAACTGAAAATCCATTAAACCGCTTTGTTGCCGTCCCAATAATTCTCCGGCCCCCCGCAATTCCAAATCTTTTTGCGCAATAAGAAAACCATCTTCTGTTTGACGCATAATATCCAACCGTTCAATGGCTTTTTGTGTTAAGCCAGCACCATAAAGCAGCAAACAACTGGACTGTTGATGCCCGCGTCCCACCCGTCCGCGCAACTGATGCAACGCCGCTAAACCAAACCGTTCGGCATGTTCAATCACCATAATGCTGGCGTTTTTGACATCCACCCCAACTTCAATTACCGTTGTTGCAACCAAGACATCCAACTCACCATCAATAAAACGTTTCATCACGGCATCTTTTTCGGCATCCTTCATTTGACCATGAACAAGCCCTACGCGTGCACCAAATTTTTCTTTTAACATCTCATAACGTTTTTGCGCTGCCATTAAATCGGATTTTTCTGATTCCTCAACCAACGGACATACCCAATAAACCTGAGTTCTTAACGAACTGCCAACGATTTTTTCTTTCAGCTTTTGAATTACTTCATCCGCACGCTTTAATGGGAGAACTCGCGTTTCAATTGGCGCGCGACCGACCGGTTTTTCATCCAATTGTGATAGGTCCATATCACCATAAACCGTTAATGCTAAAGAACGCGGAATCGGGGTTGCACTCATAACCAATAAATCAGCATGCTCTCCTTTTCGAGTTAAAGCCAACCGTTGTTCAACACCGAAACGATGTTGTTCGTCAATAACAACCAATCCAAGACGATGATAAATAACATCTTCAACAAACAAGGCATGTGTTCCAATTAAGATATTAATTTTATTTTCTTTTAAATCCGACAAAATTGAACGGCGCGTTGCTCCTTTTTCGCGACCTGTTAACAATTCAACCCGCACATGAAGCGGTTCGCAATAGCATTTAAGTGTTTGAAAATGTTGCCGAGCTAAAATATCTGTCGGCGCCATAAAAGCTCCTTGAAATCCAGCTTCTACGGCATTTAATAAAGCCATAAGTGCTACAATTGTTTTGCCGCTTCCTACATCCCCTTGCAATAAACGCGTCATTTTAGATGGCTGAGCCATATCTTTTTTGATTTCCGATAAAACACGTATTTGTGCATGCGTTAGTTGAAATGACAACGAATCGCGTAATTGTTGTTCTAAAAGACCGGCACTTTGAATAATATAACCTTTTTCTCGCTTCATTTTAGAACGCACTAAAAACAACGCCAGTTGATTTGCCAATAATTCATCATAAGCCAATCGTTGACGAGCAGGCGTTTGCGGGCTCAAATCAACCAATTGTTTAGGATGATGAACTTGAATCAATGCTTGATCCCAATCAGGCCAATTTTTTTCTTTTTTCAAATGAGGATCCAGCCACTCCGGCAAAACGGGTAAATCTTTTAAAATACCTTCAACGGCGTGCCGCATAACTTTGCCAGATATTCCCTTTTGCAAAGGATAAATCGGTTCATAATTTGGAATTTTTTCAATCAAGTCGGTAATATAATCCGGATGTACTAATTGAATTTTTCCACCTATTCGTTCACATTTTCCGGAAACAAAACGATGTGCGCCTTCGGGCAGCATTTTTGTTAAATAACTGGCATGATAATGGAAAAAGACCAACTCCACTTCCTGCGCTCCAGCTGCACATATCACCCGATAAGGCAAGCGTTTTGTCTTGGGAACAATATGTTCTAAAACCTCTATTTCAAGTGAAGCCGTCTCCCCATGAGATAAGGCATACACATTTTGAACAAACGGCCGCACAATCAAATTGCTTGGAAAATTCCATAAAATATCAATTAAATACGGACCACATAACTTTTTAAAAGAAAGCGATAACTTATCACCAATACCATTTAAACAAGAAGGATCCCTAAACAATGGATTTAACAAAGCCGGCCGCATTGATAATGCCTTTACTTTTTGGCGGTTGATGTTGTTTTTTTAGACGCCGTTTTTTTACTGGTTACTTTTCTTTTCCCTGTTTTCTTTTGAACTGTCAAAGGTTTACGTGCTTTAATAATTTTTCCATCCGGTGTTTTAAGAGAACCGTCCGCATACACAACAGTTTTAAAAATTGGCAATGCATTAAAGGATTCCAAAACTTCGGAACATGTTAATTGCGGATTCTTTTTTTGTTCTTGATAAGTTTTAAATTTCTCACGCCCATATTCCCGATAACCTTGCATTTCCGCAGCATCATTTAAAGCCTGGTTTGCAATATAACGATTGGCTATTAATTCAAAATCATCCAATTTTGCTCCTGCATTACATGCCAACGCTGTACCGGCGGTAATTCCCAAAAGTTGAGCTTCTGTCATATTTCGCAATGTTTTATCTTGTGCCAATGCTGTGGTTGCAATAAAACAAGCGCTTACAATCCATAAAAACTTTTTCATTGTTTTTCTCCATAAAATGATTATATAATGATTAAGGCATAATTTTATTTTTATTTCAAGGAGATTTTCATGCTATCCGGACCTTCTTTTATCCCACAGACTCCCCGAAAAGCCATCATTTTATGTCATGGCTATGGTGCAGATGGAGAAGATTTAATGGGATTGGTCCCTTATTTAAAAGAACATCTGCCGGAAACAGCTTTTTTTGCACCGAATGCTCCTATTGAATTAGATTATGGATACGCTTGGTTTAATTTAGATGATTTTCATCCGGGGCAACCGATAACATCCGATTATTTGGAGAAATTAACACAACGGGCTCAAAAACCAGCTATTCAATTACAAGATTTTATTAAGAAAATTCAGGAAAAATATCATTTAAACAATCAAGATATTACGTTAATCGGGTTTTCACAAGGAGGTTTGGTGGTTTCTTACGCTGCTTTAACGCAAGAAAAACCGCTTGGACATGTTATTGCTTTATCCGCAATACCTATTTGTTGGACATCGACATTGGCAAAACAATTTAAACCGGCTCACATTCCTTTTTTCATCACACATGGCAGTGCGGATCCTGTTGTGCCGGTTGCAGCGGCAGACATTAACATCACAGAGCTACGCAAAGCAGGACAAGATCCGGCATTATTTATTTCCGAAGGAATCGGACATGCCATTGATCAACCGACATTGGACCATATCATCCATTTTATTCAAGGAAATAATCAATAACTTTTGAAAGGATATTTATTATTTTCATATCATTAAATACAGAAAAAAATATAAAAAAGTTGATTTTTATAAAAAAGTTATGTATTTTAATGCGCAGTGTGGGTCTGTAGCTCAGTTGGTTAGAGCTGGCCGCTCATAACGGTCTGGTCGGGGGTTCGAGTCCCTCCGGACCCACCAGCTATTAAAAGAGGA
>CALXUD010000043.1 GCA_944391585.1 uncultured Alphaproteobacteria bacterium
GGTATCTATAAAAACAATTTGTCCTTTTTCTAAAGCAGGCCATATTTTTTTTGTTAAATGATCACGTCTGGCTGCAAAAAAAAGAAAAATTTCGGTTATCTTATCCCATTTGTTCGCATCTCCTTTTAATAAAAGAGAGCGAATTTCTTCTGCTCCCGGACTACCTCCGGGTTCACGGGTCAGTAAAACGGAGTATCCTTGTTTTTCCAAGTAATCCGCAAACATTTTAATTTGTGTGGATTTCCCCGTCCCTTCTCCACCTTCAAATGTAATAAATAATCCCTTTGCCATATGGTATCCTAAAACCAAGAAGAAATGACAGCTATAATTTTACCGATAATACCCGCTTTTTCAACATCAGTTGCGGCAACCAAATCATAAGAGTAAGAAGCCTGTTCTGGAGCATTGATAACCATCGTTCCCAATTTTTGTCCTTTCTTAATCGGAGCCGTTACCGGAGAATCATAAAAGATTTTAACTGCAACTTCATCGGCATAACCTTTCGGAATTGTAATTAAAACATCTTTTCCGATAATAGCATTCACTGTTTTTTCTTTCCCTAACCAAACGGGGATTTGTTCGATAACAGTTTCTTTTGAAAACAATTTCACATTTTCAAAACCGGCAAGCCCCCATCCCATAATTTTACGAGATTCTTCTGCACGGTCGTTCATGGACTTTAACCCATTGATTACCATAATAAGACGACGGCCATCCGGCGTTTTAACAGAACCGGTCAAACCATAACCCGATTTTTCAGTATGACCGGTTTTTAAACCATCTGCACCAGGCATAGAATACAGCAACGGATTTCTGTTTCCTTGCTTAATTCCATTATATTTAAATTCTTTTTCAGAATAAATAGAATAGTATTCTGGAAATTCATTGATAATAATTTGTGCCAACATTGCTAAATCTCGCGGACTCATTTCATGTCCTTCTTCCGGTAAACCAGTCGCATTTTTAAAAGTTGAATGTTTTAGCCCTAAATCTTTTGCTTTTTTTGTCATCAGTAAAGCAAACGCTTCTTCACTGCCGGCCATATTTTCGGCAGCGACAATACAAGCATCATTGCCGGATTGAACAATGATACCACGCAATAAATCTTTGACTTTTACCTTTGATTTCGGATTTAAAAACATAGTTGAACTACCGCTTTTAGCACCTCCTTTTTTCCAAGCATTATCAGAAACAATGAATTCATCATCCATTGTAATTTTCCCTTTTTTTAAGGCATCAAAAAGCATATAAGCCGTCATCAATTTACTCATTGAAGCCGGCGGCATTGGTTCATCCGCATTTTTATCCACAATAACATAATGTGTATCAGCATCAATTAAAATGGCGCTTTTAGCCTTTGTATCAAATCCAAAAGCTGATACTGAAATACAAGACAAACAAACCGTTAAAAGTAAAAAATGACGCATATCGATTCCTTTCTAAAAATTATTCATAAATAACTTGAGAATTACCATATCCTTCCTGAATCATTTTGTCAAGAATGGAAAGTGCTTTTTCCTGATTTTCAAATGGACCGGAACGCACACGGTATAGTAAATCGGACTCCGTTTTTTTCTCCATAATGAACGCTGGCAAAATAAGATCTATTTTTTCTTTTAATTTAAGCGCATTATCATTGCTTTTAAAAGCACCATATTGAATATAATATCTTTTTTCGGAGGAGGAGTTTTGTGCATTTTCAGTTGGCGGATAAATTGGCTTTAAAAAATTTTGCTCCGGTTCATAAATTGGTTTTAATTCCGCCACATCTACAGATTGAGTATTCAAAACAGATTTTTTTTCTATCGGTTCATCAGCTAAAGGTAACTCCGCTTTTAAAAGTTTACTTTCATTGGGCAAAATTTCGACCCGAACCAAAGTTGTTTTATTGAATTCAAATCCCAGTTCTTCTGCTGCTTTTTGAGAAACATCAATCAACCGATTGTTAACAAACGGACCACGTTCGTTAACACGCACAACAGCAGATTTATTATTTTCTAAGTTTGTTATTTTTACCAAACTCGGTAAAGGCAAGGTTTTATGAGCAGCTGATAAAATTTCCGGATTGTACTTTTCTCCATTTGCCGTTATTTGATTTTCAGAAGAAGTATACCAACCGGCAATCCCCGTTTCAGCGTATTGATAATCTTCCTTTGGAGTATACATAACCCCATTGATTTCATAAGGCGCTCCAATTTTATAAACGCCCGACAGCTGATTTTCTGATTGATAATCACCGGAAGAACGAAAAATGAAGCCATTCGTTGTACAGGCAGTTAAAAAAAACAGGAAAAAAGAAGATAAAAAAACTTTTTTAATCACTTTAATAACTCCATTTAACTATTTAATATATTTAATAATTCTTCCGTAGCATATCCATCTGGAGGCAAGTTATTTTCTTTTTGGTATCTCACAATGGCACGGCGTGTTTCTTTGCCCAAATCTCCATCAATTGCTCCCTGATAATATCCCTTTTCGCGCAGTTTTTTCTGAAGTTGTTTGGCCTGGTCATACGAAAAATGCTTATTTTTACGAGGAGCATAAAATTTCGTTTCATATCCAGCAATCCGATCCGCTAATAAACCAACAGATAGAGCGTATAAAATAGACTTATTCCACTTCATTATGATGCGGAAATTCGGATAAACCAAAAAAATCGGACCATGAACACCCATCGGCATAATCAATTCAGCCGGCATCTCTAAAGAATCTGGATCCCAATTTGAACCATCAGCCGGCAAAATACCCCATTCAGCCCATTGTTTTAGTGGCGCCGGCTTTTCTGGATGTATTTTGTGCCAATCAGCATCTGACATAATTTGCACTTCCCTTCCCCAACGTTGACCGGATTGCCAACCAATACTAGATAAATAATGAGCTGCTGATTCAACAGCATCCGGAATTGAATTGACTAAATCAATTCTTCCATCTCCATCCCCATCAACAGCATAAGCCATAAACGTTGTAGGCATAAATTGAAAATTACCAAAAGCTCCGGCCCAAGACCCTTTTACATGATTTAATTGATTATCCTGCATAATTTTGATAAAGGAAATTAATTGCTTTGTAAAAAAAGTACGACGACGTTTATCATACGCCAATGTTCCTAAAGCGCTGAGCGTATCCACCGTTCCCATGTAGGAGCCAAAATTAGTTTCTAACCCCCAAAAGGCTAAAATATAATGCGGCGGAACACCGTATTTTTGAGCAGCTTTTGTTAAAACAGCCTCATAGGTTTGATAGTTCTTTTTCCCTTGCCGAATTCGGTTTTCCGTTACTCTTTTATCCAAATAGTCCCAAAAAGTTGCATGAAATTCCGGCTGTTTACGATCTGATTTAACAACTGAATGCAACAAATGCATTTGTGGTAAAATTTCTTCTAAAAAAGCCGCATCAATCCCTTCTTTTATCGCTTGCTTTGCAAATGTTTCTTTCCAGGCCTCAAAAGTTTCCGATTTCACCGGTAGAGAAAAAGAAAAGCATAAAATAAAGATAAAAAATAAAGTTCGTATGTCTATGATTCTTTTCATAAGAGTATATAAACATATTTTTCAGAAAAAATCACTTGATTTTTTATTTTTTTTATGTCATATCTATTCCCGTTGCTTGGCTTTACCAACAGCTGTTTTTTATAAGAAGCTACACCTTATAAAATCTAAAATACGGATGGGTGGTCGAGTGGTTTAAGGCTCCGGTCTTGAACCGAGGGATGTAAGTCCCGAGAGAATGTTGCAAAGCAACAGACAAATAAGGGCGTGATTGGCTTTGCCAATAGCCGGTTTTCATAAGAAACCACGTTTTATGGAAACTTTAAAATACGGATGGGTGGTCGAGTGGTTTAAGGCTCCGGTCTTGAAAACCGGCGTGGGCGTAAGTCCACCGTGAGTTCGAATCTCACCCCATCCGCCATTATCCTCCTTAACTTTATAAGTTTTGGGGATTTTTTTATTTTATTGCTATCTTCTAGTACAAAAACAAAAAAACTTGACAAATTTTTTATATGTGATATAGTTATTAATGAAGATAAAAAAACACTTTATATGGAGGTTAAAATGGAAAAAGCGGGAGTGGAAAGACGGGATATTGGAGTAGAAATAGCATTGGAAAACGAAAGAGCAAGAAGGGAATGGGAAAGGGAATTGGCCATTATGAAAACTGGTTATGGCTGCTCTTTACTTACATTAATTGCTTTATCAGCACTTTGTTTACCTTATTACACAAAAATAACAGAAAGACTTGAAGTTATCGATAAATACGTAAAAACAGAAGGTGAGAATGGTGTTTTTTATGTTGTTGGGAAAAAATCAAATGGCAAAACAGAAGTTTTTTCAAATTCTGACAGTTTCTACTTTTTTAAATTTAATTCAGCAGATGTGCAACAGCAAATTGATATCGGAAAAGAATATGAATGTGGTGTGTATTGGATGCGTATTCCCCTTTTATCAATGTATCGTAACATTATAAATGCGAAACCTGTTTCTGATAATACAGACAAAGAAGCCGTTGAATCGTCAAAAGTTTTAGAAACAAATTACTCTCCATTAGAGGCACGCTATGCAAAAAGTTTGTTAAAAATTATTACAGAAACTCCAAATGCCAATATTGCAGAACTTATTCAGGCCCATACGCTTTTAGAAAGTGCCAAAGATAAAGAAAACGCTTCAAAAATTCAAGCAATCGGCAACAAATATTATGAAACATATAAAAACACTTCTTCAGTTGAAGATTTTAAACAAATGTTAAAAGAGCGGGATGTGAAGGACTCTGGTGGTAAAACAATTAAAAGAAATCAACCACTTTCGGTTACTTTCACAAAAA
The DNA here is from genome assembly GCA_944391585.1 of uncultured Alphaproteobacteria bacterium. Classification (GTDB taxonomy): domain Bacteria; phylum Pseudomonadota; class Alphaproteobacteria; order CAAHEQ01; family UBA3637; genus CALXUD01. Next base: position 4,819 of record CALXUD010000043.1, read on the forward strand.
ATGATTATCAACGAGCCTGATAAAAGAAAACCATCAGTTTAACTGGTGGTTTTTTAATAAAAACAGATTAATCCTCATCTAATTCTCCAATTGATTGGGCAAGCAAAATATTGCTTGTTTCTTCTAATTTCAATTTCTTTTTCAAATACATCCTGTCTGTATCGGTTGAATAAAAAGAAAAAAGCCCTTTTAAAGCGGCCGTTGTTGAAAAATCTTGTTCCACATCCCCCGAACGAACAACAAAAGCATCCGATTGATCTTGAATGTTTCCAACATAAAGTATGGTAAAAGGACTGTGCGTATAAGGTGTTAAATTTTCTGGATTGACTAAAATCAATGAATTGGTTGTGGCATGATAAAAATATGCCCCAGCCGGTATAATCAAGTAAATTTGAAGAACGGGCGAAGAAAAATCCCTATTCACTCTATCAGCACTGCTTAATAAATCGGATATGGTTTGTAATGAAAGAGGAATCGGTTCATTTTTTAACTCTGATACACTCATTTCATTCATTATTTTGGGAACCGGTAATTGAATTTCATCCAATGTGGCCCAGACTTGAAATGAAAAAAGGCCACATAAACATAAAACAAAAATACCAATTCTTTTATTCTTTAAAATCCCATCCATATTCATAATATGGGATACAAGCTTTTGCATTTTCAAGAGCAACTTTTAATTGTGGTACTGTTTCTTCAGGCAATTGATTTAAATCAAAAAAACCAATAGCGGTGCATTTATCCGGCTCCAGTATTTGAGGCTCCCCTTTCCAACGTTCACACCAAAAATAAACCTGTATATACTCTTTATCATTTGTATTAGCATGAGAAAAAGTTGCAAAACGCAAATCTTCCTCCTGGATAAGAATACCGGCCTCTTCTTTTGCTTCACGCACAGCTGTTTGAAGCAATGTTTCGTTTCCATCAATATGTCCGGCTAAGACATAGTATTGTCCTGCAAAAGAAGTATTTTTACGCAATTGCATAAACAGCTTTCCTTCTTTAATCAATAATAAATGAACTGCTACCGGACAATTAAACCGTTCCATACTTCATTCCCTTTCTTCAATTAAATCTTCTGAACCAGTATAAATTTTCTTTTTAAAATCAATACATTTATTTAATTCATTAAAGTAATAATGAACGGAGAAAATTTCTTTTTTGAGATAGTTTTGAATCATCTCATAAACTAAAACACATAAAATGCCCAAATCAGTTTGCAAATCTGCTTTGTTCGTGGGACGTGCTTCTAATTCCGGATGAGAAAAATCATCTGAAACGATATATAAATAAAGAATTTCAACTTCTGTTTTGGATATAAAGTGTTTAAAAGCAACTCCTTTAAAGGACGCCTTTCCCGTTAAGTGATAATGTCTTAAAATATCTTGAACAACATCTTGTCCTTTTTCCTTTGTTGGCTCAAATGTTGGCAACATATAATGTCCATTAAAAAAGGATGCAAAATAAACATTTCGGTTCGGATTAAATAAGACAACAGCAACTTCTTTTTCTCGCATTTTTCCCTTCTTCTGTTTTGCATAATATACTTTTTTATTTTACTCATGTAAATTTTTTTCTTTTTATTTTGATAAAAAAAGTTTATTCTGAAACAGAGAATTATTTTGCATGGAGGAAAAAATGGCAAACAGATTTATTTTAAATGAAACAAGTTATCATGGAAAAGGCGCAATTAAAGAATTAGTCGGAGAAGTAAAATCACGCGGCTTTAAAAAAGCCTTGATTGTGACGGATAAAGACTTGGTTAAATTTAAAGTTGTCAAAAAAATAACGGATTTATTGGATAAAGCAAAATTAAAATATACTATTTTTGATGAAGTAAAAGCTAACCCCAGTGTTGAAGTAGTTCAAAAGGGTGTTAAGGCCTTTAAAAAAGCTAAAGCCGATTATATGATTGCTATCGGAGGAGGTTCTCCACAAGACACAGCAAAAGGAATTGGTATCATTATTAATAATCCGGAATTTGCAGATGTTATTTCATTAGAAGGAACCGCTCCTACAAAAAACAAATGCGTGCCAGTGATTGCTATTCCGACAACAGCCGGTACTGCAGCAGAAACAACCATCAATTATGTAATTACAGATGAAAAAAAACGTCGGAAGTTTGTTTGCGTGGATCCGCATGATATCCCTGTTGTTTCTATTGTAGATCCTGACATGATGTCTTCTATGCCAAAAGGATTAACCGCCGCAACCGGAATGGATGCATTAACTCATTCCATTGAAGGATATACGACAAAAGCAGCTTGGGAATTATCAGATACTTTAAACTTAAAAGCAATTGAAATTATTTCCCGCTCTTTAAGAAAAGCCGTTCAAAATGATCCTGAAGGGAGAACAGACATGGCATTAGGTCAATATATGACCGGTATGGCTTTTTCCAATGTCGGATTGGGTGTTGTGCATGGTATGGCTCATCCACTCAGCGCTTTTTATGACACACCGCATGGGATAGCGAACGCAGTTTTATTGCCATATGTTTTGGAGTATAATGCCCCTTATACAGGAACAAAATTTCGAGATATAGCGCGTGCTATGGGCGTTAAAAATGTTGATAAAATGACTCAAAAAGAATATCGCGAAGCAACTATAAAAGCTGTTAAAAAATTAGCCAGAGATGTTGGTATTCCTAAAACATTAAAGGATATTGGTGTGAAAAAAGAAGATTTGGAAGCCTTATCTGAAGCAGCAATGGCCGATGTTTGTACCGGAGGCAATCCCCGTCCCTGCTCTAAAAAGGAAATTTTAGCCGTTTACCAAAAAGCTTTTAACGGAAAATAA
>CALXUD010000044.1 GCA_944391585.1 uncultured Alphaproteobacteria bacterium
TTTCCGGCCTGTGTGTTGTTTTTTGGAACGTATATTGGGTGGATGGGGTTGTTGCGCTGATTATTGCGGCTTATATGATTTATCAATCAGTACTCTCTTTCCCGCGCGTGGTATGTGTGTTAATGGATGCAGCCCCAAAAGAACTGGAATTAAAGAAATTAGAGGAAGCATTAAAGCAGCTACCGCATGTGCAAGGTGTACATCATTTACATGTTTGGCAACTGAATGAAAATGACATTTCATTGGAATGTCATTTAGAAACGGACGATTGGACGGTCATTCAAAAAGCTAATCAGTTATTGGCAAGACGATTTGGAATTACGCATTGTAATATACAAATTGAAAAAACGGCGGGTTGTTGTTTAGATTGTATTTGTCAAGAAGAGGCAAAAGATGACGAAAAACACGGTTAATCATTTAGAAAATATACCTCGCTTAAATCGGATATCCGGTCAGATTGAAGGGGTTAAAAGGATGATTGAGAAGGAACGAGGATGTTCGGATATTTTGATCCAGATTCGGGCTCTTCGTTCAGCCTTGAAAGCAGTTGAATCCAATATCTTAAAAAAGCATTTACAACATTGTGTGGCTCAATCATTTGATTCTTCCAAAAAGAAAAATCAAAAGATTGAAGAATTGATATTATTGTTTGAACGATTTAATCATTAAGTAAACATAAAAAAGCCTCCGTTCGGAGGCTTTGTTAAAAGTTTTTTTAAGCATAAGGATCTTCTTTTACCAGATAATCACACACGTATTGCCGAATACCTTCTTCCAAATCGGTCATGGGTTTTTTATAGCCTACAGAACGCAATTTGGTGAGATTTGCTTGCGTGTAATATTGATATTTCCCACGCAACTCAGTCGGCATTTCTTTAAAGTCGATTTTTTCTTTTAGTCCTAAAGCGGAGAAAGTTGCTTTCGCTAAATCATAGAAAGAGCGTGCTTTCCCTGTACCGACATTGAAAAGACCACTGACAGTTGGATGCTCCAACATCCAGATAATCACATCAGCTACATCACCGACCCATACGAAATCGCGCAACTGTTGTCCATCCTTATAATCCGGATTATAGGATTTAAAGAGATAGACGGTTTCATCTTTTTGAGCTGTTGGGAAAATGTGTGCAATAACGGATTTTTGGCCGCCTTTATGGTATTCATTCGGGCCATAAACGTTAAAGAATTTTAACCCGACATGTTGCGGGGGAGTGCCCCGACCCTCCGCGATTTCTCGTGCTACTTTACGGTCAAAAGCAGCTTTGCTCCATCCATAGGCATTGAGGGGGCGTAAGGCATTTAAATAATCCAACGAATCGTCATCGTCAAATCCTTTTTCCCCACTGCCGTATGTGGCGGCAGAAGAGGCATAGATAAATTGTTTTTGATGATCACGGCAATAGCACCAGAGTTTCCAAGAAAGTTGGAAATTAGAACGAGCAATTAAATCCGCATCACGTTCCGTGGTAGTAGAAATCGCTCCCATGTGAATAATGGCATCAATTTCTTGAACATGGTCAGCTAAAAAAGCATCTAATTGTTCCGGCATAATGATGTTGGCAATTTCACGTTTAGCGATATTTTTCCATTTATCGTCAGTTCCCAACCAGTCTACAATAACCAAATCTTTGAAACCTTGTTTTTGCAATTGAGCCGCTGTAAATGAACCGATAAAACCGGCTCCGCCTGTAATAATAATCATGTGTGTTCCTTTCCTTTTTGTTTCAAGATTAATGGGGTGGATAAGCAATGTTTAAATTCTGAAAAATGTTTAATTTGATAAGTAGCCTTTGTTTTTTTTTGTATGGGAGTATATAAAACGGTTATCCCAACACCAGCGCGATTAGCCGCTTCTATATCTCGTTCCGAATCACCAATTAAAATGCTGGCTGATAAATCAAGATTATATTTTTTTTGCGCTTTTAAAATTAAACCGGGGTTTGGTTTTCTATCCGGATGATTTGCATCCAAAAACGGACAATAAAAAACATCATCTATATGAACACCGTGTTTTTCAAACTCATGACACATATATTGAGTGATTTTTTTAAAATCGATTTCGGTATAATAACCGCGTGCAATTCCGGATTGATTGGTCACTACGATGATTTTATAACCGTTTTGTTGAGCAGCTAGGCAGGCATCAAAAATCCCGTCAATAAACTCAAATTGTTCGGGTTGATACACATATCCGTGATCAATATTGATTGTTCCATCTCGGTCTAATAAAAGCGCTTTATTCATTAATTGCCTTTTCAATTTCACCGCAAATCAAATGGCCGACAGCCAAATGCATTTCTTGTATATTATTGGATGTTGTTGCCGGTACGGATAACGTGATGTCTGCCAGTTCTTTCATTTTGGAATTTTTTTGACCCGTAAGAGCAATGGTGATAATGCCTTTTTCTTTTGCTTTTAAAAAAGCTTGAATCACATTGGAAGAATTGCCGCTGGTAGATAAACCAAATAAAACATCACCTGTTTGTCCTACGCCTTCTATTTGGCGTGCAAAAACACTGTCGTATCCATAATCATTACCAATAGCGGTTAAATTTGATGTGTCAGTTGTTAAAGAAAGCCCATTCATTGCCGGTCGTTCCATTTGATAACGTCCAACTAATTCCGCAGCCAGGTGTTGACATTGAGAAGCAGAGCCTCCGTTGCCACAGAACATAATTTTATGGCCTGTACGTAAAGCACATACGCAAGTGTCAACAATTTGTTCAATAATAGGTGCCGATTGTTTTAAATTTACAAAATTATCGGCAATTTTTTGAAATTCGGTTTCAATGTTTAATTTCATTGTTATCCTTTCATTTTCTCAATTAGATTTGTGCTGGAATAGTCCTTCAATCTTTTTAATGTAACAACTTTTCCACCGTAGGAAGCAACATATTGTGCTTCCGGCCATTTATCAATGGTATATCCTTCTTTGGCAATTACATCCGGTTTTAAGAGGCGTACAAGAGGAGTGGAGGTGTTATCATTTCCGATTTCATCAAATAAAACGACTAAATCTACTAAATTGAGTGAAGCCAAAACTTGTGCTCGTGTTTGTTCATCTTGAATCGGGCGATTGGGGCCTTTATAACGTTTAACGGAAATATCTTTATTTACCGCCACAACCAGATAATCGCATTCGGCTTTGGCTTGACGTAAAGAATCTAAATGCCCTAAGTGCAATAAATCAAAAACACCATTTGTAAAACCAACAATTTTTCCATCTTTTTTTGCGGCTTTTACTCGTTTTTGAGCAACTTCAAAATCAACGATTTTATCCAAAGTTTTTTGGATTAAACGATGATAAGTTGTTTCAATTTCAGTTTGTGTTTTCATTTTGATTCCTGTAATTCCAAAATGCTTCCACCATAAGAGGAAACGTATTGTGCTTCCGGCCAATTTTCTAAACTATAACCAGATTTAGCAATTATATCCGGTTTTAAAACTTGTACCAAATCAAGAGCATTGTTTCCTGTTTGACTACCGTCAAATAAAACAACTAAATCAACACACTCTAACGCAGCGATAAGTTGAGAGCGAGTTTGTTCTTCTTGAAATGGTTTTTCTCCGTTTAAACGAATAGCCGATTCATCTGTGTTAACCCCAACAATTAAAAAATCGCATGACTTTTTAAGTTGTTGTAAAATTTTTAATTGGTTCAGTGTTAAAATATCAAAACAGCCACTGGAAAAACCAATGATTTTTCCTTGTTTACGTGCTTGTTTAACGGCATTTAATGCATTTGACAAAGAGACGACTTTCCCTGTTTCAAGAGGTCTATTTAATTGGTATTTGATTAGAACGGCTGTTTTTAATTCTTCCGGTGAAACAGTAGCTGTTCCGATTTTTCCAACCACGATGCCGGAGGCTAAATTAGCCAATTCCATTGCTTGCGGTATTGTAGCTCCGGCTGCAACAGCTAACCCTAAAACACAAAGGGAAGTATCGCCAGCACCGGAAACATCAAAGACTTCTCGAGCAAAAGTTTCTAAATAAATCGGCTCCTCAGTCGGAAGAGAGGAAATAAACAACATTCCCTTTTCAGATAAGGTTATGATTGTTTGTTGAATATGTGTGGCATTTAACATTTTATGCGCCGCTTGTTTTACTAAATCCAAAAAGTTAGGAGAGCTTGGTGGTAGGGATAATTGTGTTGCTAATTCTAATTCTTTTCGGTTGGGTTTTATCAACGTTGCTCCGGCATATTTTGAATAATCCGCTCCTTTAGGATCAACAAAAACCGGTTTATTAGCAGATTGGCATAAACGAATAACGGCTTGAGTAAAATTGGGAGTGAAAAGTCCTTTCCCGTAGTCGGAAAGCAATATAATATTCATATTCGGTATTTGTTTTTCAAGATAAGAGAGCAGCATTTTTTCTTCAGATTCTGAAAGGGAAATTTGCATTTCCTGATCACAACGCAGTAGATGATTATTGTTGGCAATCAGACGTGTTTTTGTGATTGTCGGGAATGTTTTATTTTTAATTAAAAAAGTATCTACTTTCATTTCTTTTAAATAACGAGATACAGTTTCCCCTTCAGTATCTTTTCCGATAACACCGACAAAATGAGGACGGCAACCTAAGGTGGTTAAATTAGCCACGACATTGCCTGCCCCTCCTAACATTAATTTTTCAGTCGTCTGTTTGAAAATTGGCACGGGTGCTTCCGGAGAAATACGTTCAACCGTGCCGGTCACAAAACGATCCAACATAATATCTCCGATAACCAACAGGCGGACGGAAGGAAATTTTTCAATAAATCTAATAAGTTGATATGGCATATGTTTCCTTTAAATAAATTTGATTAATTTGTTTAAAACGGTGTCAACCGATATCTCGGCAATATTGGGTGCAATCAAGTTGCACACGTTTGGAAAATCATGAGCATATTGAGCTGTTTTTTCTGAAAATAAAGCAATCACGGGTTTATGGCACAAAGAGGCCATGTGTGTGGGGCCGGTATCGTTTCCAACAACAGCTATGGATTTTAAAGCCAAAGCCGGAACATCCAACAACGAAGATTTTCCCAAAAAGTTTACGGTTTTGGGAGAGTGATTTGTAATATAATTACATTCTTCCGATTCGGCAGGCGTTCCTAAAACAACGCAGGATACTCCCTTTTTTGCCAATTTTTTGGCCAGTTCGGCATAATGTTCTTTTGGCCAGCGTTTATAGGGATGCCCTGGGGAACAGCCGGGGATTAACAGAACATATTTTTGAGGTAATAAATGAAAATATTTTTGTTCTCCTTTTAAAAAAGATAAATCGCTTTGAACCCACGGAAGCGGCATAAAAGAGTGTGTCTCTTTACCCCATGTGAAACGCATTTTAGATGGGACATGGATAAAATCAAAACCATCTCCTGTGGAATTACCCCAATGAAAAGGCTTTTTTGTGAATAAACGAGCTAACGTATAATATTTTTTTTGTACACGTTTGGATAATTGAATGTTGAAAATTAAGTCAAAATTACCATCAGCAAGGAGCTTTTTGCAAATTTGAAACCATTCTTTCAGATTAAAACGGGCTCGAGAGTCTACAATAATTTCATTAAAAACACCGGTTTGTTGTGCTATTTTAACAAATGGTTTTGTGGTTAAAAGAGTAAAATGGGCGTCTGGATAACGTTTTTTAATTTCTTGCATGGTTCCTATTGAAAAAATAAAATCACCCAAGGCGCTGTGTTTAATGATTAAAATACGTTGACTCATTTGATTTCCTTTTGGTTTTTTAGTTTAAACAAAATAGGGGGAAAGTCAAGTTTTTTCTTCCTGTATTTATCCTGGTGTCCTCTTGCGAAAATAAAAAAAAATACCTTTTTAAAGAAAAAAGGCAAAAGGAGGAGAAGATGTTGGAGAAAAATACGAAGACGCGCGATTTTTTAGAGTTGATGGAAACGGTTTTAACCATTATTGTTTCATTAGTGGCATTGAGCGGAACTTTTGCAGCTTATAAAAGTGGTTTTTTCCACAAGTTAAATCATGTAGTGGAGCATTATCATGAGACAGCTCTTAAAAGTGAACGCGATTTGGCAATCCAACTTGAAGAAGTGAAAGAGCAGGCAAAGCAAAAATTGACAGAGACAATAAAAACAGAAAAATAGCCCCTTTTTTATTCCCGCTCTTTGCCGGAAACTTGAATAAATGGTTGGTGTGCTAAGCGTTTGGGATAGCGCTCTTGATGTGTAATGTGACAAACACGATGAATGAGATTCTCGTGCCATTTTTCAGGGATGTTGAGTTTATTCAATTGATTTTTCCAAAATAATGCAATTTTTGAAACATCACTTCCCAAATAACCGCCCAAATCGTTAAAGTGATTTCGTTCGGCCCCAGCAATCATTTTTTCAACAATTTCAGTGCGGAATAAAATCAGTTGTGCATCTGTGGAATGTTTTGCCGCATAAAAGCGCACGCCCGGGAGTAAACCGCGGGTGAGGTATAAAGGCATATTAAACCCTTTATCGTGATTTTGAGGAATTCCGGGGTGATTGTTAAGGACAGGTTGAAGATCTATGATAAAGGCTTTATCGTCTGCAGCAGAATACAAAATGTTTCCCGTGTTTGAAAATAAATCACCCCCAACATCCAATGAATAATGGCGCGCTGTTAAAAAGTGCATATCATCATACAATTTATCAATGGATTTATCAGACATATTGGCAATCGTTTCCGATAAAACACGGGTTTTGATCAAAGCATGTTCTGATATGGGCATTGTTTGGCCAGCTTTATGAACTTCTAAAGAAAAACCCGGAGAATAAAGGTTAATAGTGATAAGTGCACTGCCGTTTACCCACACATCATTCCCCCACCAAGCATAAGCTTGTGCAAAGTTGCGTCCATCAAATAAATCTTCTTGTTGATGTAGAGAATCAGAGGATAATTGTTGGCGTAATTCATTTAAACTCGGCGCATGATGACTGACACGAACGGTGTATTTCGGATTTGTGTGAACTTTATAGACTTTTGCTTCCTCACCTTCGCCTAAAGGCGGTTCGCTCATGGCAAAAAAAATCTCGTCAACAGATGGCAAATCCGGATAAAGCATGGATATTTCTCCTATTTTTTTAATAGGATAGCACAAAACAGATTATTTGTCAATTTATTTTACAAAGTTGACAACAATGAAAGATTTGAAAAGAAGTTAAGTCTCGAGAGAGATAATAATATGGGAAAATGGATATTATGTAGTTTTTGGAAAAGGCAATAGAATTTCTCGGTTTTTAAAATAATTTTTATTATAAAGAGTTTTTTTGATTTTGAGCTGAAGGTTTAATAATTGCTTGGATTCTAATGGAAATAAAAGGTAGTGATGAATTGCGAATATAAATAAAGGGATTGTGATGAAACAATCCCTATAAGAGTGGCTGGGGTGGCTGGGTTCGAACCAACGAATGGCGGTATCAAAAACCGCTGCCTTACCACTTGGCTACACCCCAAC
>CALXUD010000045.1 GCA_944391585.1 uncultured Alphaproteobacteria bacterium
TAATGCACAATAACTTCCTTTCATTTCACGATCAGGACATTTATCACATTCCTCTTTTGTTGTTGAAATTCCGCTTGAATAATCACAAGAATAACAAGTCCCTGTAGAGTTTCTAACCCCATCCGTACATTTTAATGCACAGCGGTTATTATACATTTCACGATCTGAACATTTGGAGCATTCCTCTTGGGTTACATTTGATGCACTCCCTGAATAATCACAAGAATAACAAGTCCCAGTGTTGTTCTTAAAACCATCGCAATCTGCCAAAACACACTTATTACCACTTACTTCTCTTATTCCGGGACATTGAGCTGTACATGCAGCTTTATATGCATCCGTAGATACTACAATTCCTGATGTGTGATAGCAACTATAACACGTGCTTCCAATTTTTAGTTTTTTATCTGGAGGACAATTATCATCATTAACACATTGATCATTTGAACACTTATATCCTGCTGTTGTATCACAACAATATCCTCCACATAAAGTTGTTCCCGAGCCACAACATCCATAATGACCGTATGATAACCATCCACATCCATTTCCACAATCTGATCGTATAACACATTGTTGATTTTCACAAACTTGACATTCATTTGCACAATCTGAATCTGTTTTACATGGTCCTAAAGGAGTTAGTGCCTCTGTACTTTCAAAAGCAAATGCCATTTGCACAACTTCTTCATTACTTTCACAAGACATATTAATGTCTTTTAATTCTCGACACAACGCATCATAATTTGGATTATCTTGATTTCTAACATCTACAGCATAATAAGATCCAACACCTTTATCGACCAATATCTCACAAACGGCAGTTGGGACATTGTTTAAAATAACATCAAACGATTTTTCTGCACAAGCTGCAACTATCGGATCATATTCTTCTAAACCATGATCTTCTCTTAATAAATTAATAGATAATTCACTGATTGTACTATCTCCGCTTAAAAAGATATCTGAGGATTCTCCTCTCATGATTGTTGATACAGTTATTTGCGCTTTACTTAAGCCATCTACAATTTGATTCGCTTTATTTTTATTCCAAGCATATCGATACCCTGCAATTGCCCCAACAGATAAAACCCCTATAATTGCTAAAACTCCTAACATCTCCACCATAGAGCGTCCTGATTCATTTTTAATAAATCTATTAAAAAAATTCATTGATGTGTCTCCTAAAGCAAATCTTGTGCTATCTATATAACTACATATTTTTTTTATAAAATCAATAAAAATTTACATAACGACCTGAAATTATTTTGAGAAAACTAAATACTCCTAAAATAGTTTTGAACACTTACTCAGCCAACTTTTTTTCTAAAATCTGATTTGCCAAAGCGGGGTTTACTTTTCCGCCGGAAGCTTTCATAATCTGACCCACAAACCAGCCTTTCAGCTTGTCTTTACCGGCCTTGATTTCAGCAACTTTATCAGGATTGGCTGCAATAATCTCACTAATCATTTTTTCAATCGCACTGGTATCCGAAACCTGCTTCAAACCTTTTTCGTCCACAATCACATCAGCCGATTTACCACTAACGGTCATTTCTTCAAACACTTCTTTGGCAATTTTACTGGAAATAGTTCCATTTTGAATCAAGTCCACCAAACCACCTAAATGCGCTGCTGAAATCGGTGATTCTAAAATCGTTAACCCATGCTTATTCAAATAACCAAATAAATCACCCATAACCCAGTTTGCCACTTTTTTAGCATCCCGTCCATGCGCGGCCAATTCAAAATAAGCCGACACATCACCATCCATCGTCAAAATACGCGCATCATATTCCGGCAACCCCAACTCGGATTGATACCGTTTCTTTTTAGCTTCCGGTAATTCCGGCATACTGGCACGAATGGATTCAATATACTCATCTGTCAAAATCACCGGCAATAAATCCGGATCTGGAAAATACCGATAATCATTAGCATTTTCTTTGGAGCGCATCGGTCGCGTTTCTTCATTTACCGGATCAAATAACCGTGTTTCCTGTGCAATAGTTCCGCCATTTTCATAAACTTCTATCTGACGATGCGCTTCAATATCAATGGCCTGCATGACAAACCGCACTGAGTTCACGTTTTTCACTTCCACCCGATTACGCAATGCCGTTTCTCCCACTTTACGCACTGAAATGTTCGCATCACACCGCATAGAACCTTCATCCATGTTTCCATCACATGTTCCCAACGCACGAACAATCGCCCGCAATTGACGCAAATAAGCGCCTGCTTCATCTGGAGAATGAATATCTGGTTTGGAAACAATTTCCATCAATCCAACGCCACACCGATTTAAATCAATAAAAGATTTATCCGGACTCATATCATGAATGGATTTACCGGCGTCTTGTTCTAAATGCAAGCGTTCCACTCGAATTTTACGTGTTCCGTCATCTGTGGTAACTTCAATAAAACCTTCCCCCACAATCGGATGATAAAGTTGCGAAATCTGATACCCCTGCGGTAAATCGGCATAAAAATAATTTTTTCTGTCAAAGCGCGAATACTTGTTGATAACAGCATTAAGCCCCAAGCCCGTTTTCACAGATTGTTCAATGCACTTTTTGTTTAATACCGGCAACATACCCGGAAATCCGGCATCAATCAAAGAAACCTGTGTGTTCTGTTCGCCGCCGAATTTAGCAGACGCCCCCGAAAACACTTTGGATTCGGAAATAATCTGACAGTGCACTTCCAATCCGACAATTAATTCCCAATTACCTGTTTTTCCTTCAATAATATACGGCATAATTAAGCTCCTTTCACCCGATGCGGTTTTAACTGAAAGCCCGCCGATTTTTCCAATACATCCGCCACCTGAAATACCGTTTCTTCATCAAAATGTTTTCCAATAACTTGCAACCCGATCGGCAATCCTTCTTTGGATACACCTACCGGCAACGATAATGCCGGCACGCCGGCCAAAGAGGCAGGTGTTGTGAAAACATCGCCTAAATACACATCTACCGGAGACATGTTTTTCATGGCCTCATACGACAAAGCCGGTGTCGGCGCAGCCGGCGTCAATAACGCATCCACTTCATCAAACACCTTTTTAAAATCATTATAAACCAAACGCCGCACACGTTGTGCCCGAATATAATACGCATCATAAAATCCGGCAGATAATACAAATGTCCCCAACAAAATTCGGCGAATCACTTCATCACCGAATCCATCCGTTCGAGTATTTTTATATAATTCATCTAATGTCTTTCCCTCAACGCGCGTTGTGAAACGTACTCCGTCATATCGAGATAAATTGCTGGATGCTTCCGCGCACGCCACAATATAATAAACCGGTAGCGCATATTTTGTGTGTGGCATAGAAACTTCCACAATCTCGGCACCAGCTTCTTTTAATAACCGAATACCTTTATCCCATGTTGCTTTCACATCCGGATTGATACCTTCCATTAAATATTCTTTCGGCACACCGATTTTTTTACCTTTAATATCTTTTCCAAGGGCCGCCACATAATTAGGCACTCCCTTATTGACAGAAGTAGAATCTTTCGGGTCATATCCAGCCATTTGTTCCAATAACAAAGCACAATCTTTGACAGAGCGCGCTATCGGTCCGGCTTGATCTAAGGAAGAGGCAAACGCGACAATTCCCCAGCGAGAACAACGCCCATACGTTGGTTTAATCCCCGTCACCCCGCAAAAAGAAGCCGGTTGACGAATGGAACCGCCGGTATCCGTTCCGGTTGCCGCCATGCAAAGCCCTGCACTGACTGCCGCCGCCGATCCGCCGGAAGACCCGCCGGGCACCAACGTATACTCCCCGTTAGAATCCGCCCATGGATTTTTAGAAACGCCGAAATAACTCGTCATTGTGGAGCCACCCATAGCGAATTGATCGGTATTGACTTTACCTAGCATCACTGTTCCGGCATCAATCAGTTTTTGAGAAACCGTTGATTCATAAGTCGGCACAAATTTGGATAAAATTTTGCTGGCCGCCGTTGTTAAAATCCCTTTGGTGCAATATAAATCCTTATTGGCAATCGCAATTCCCTCTAAAGGTCGAGCTATCCCATCGGCACGCCGTTTATCTGACGCTTCTGCATCTGCCAATGCTCGTTCCGGCGTTTCGGTAATATAAGCATTTAAAAAGCGCCCCTTTTCCATTTCTGCCAAATGAGCTTTAGCCAATTCAACGGCCGAAATTTCTTTTTTATTCAGCAAATCCAATGCTTCACTGACATTTAATTCAACTAAATCCGTCATTTTTACTCCACCATTTTCGGAACCACAAAAAACCCATGCGCACTTTCAGGTGCGTTTTTCATCAAATCATCACGAATATTCCCATCACTGACCACATCAGAACGTTCGGCATTTTCTTGAATAGAAACCGAGACCAACGGTTCCACTTGATCCACATTCACTTCTTGCAATTGATGCACCCATTCTAAAATTCCGTCAATTTCACTGGTAAATTTTGCCTGCGCTGTTTCATCTAAATTGATACGAGCCAAATTTGAAATGTTCTGTACGGTTTTTTGATCAAAACTCATCCCATTTTCTCCTTTTTTTAAAATAAGAGTAAAGTGCCAAAAAAACAAAAAAAAGTCAAGGAAAATCATTTTTTACTGTTAATTTATTATTAATTGTTTTATGTTAAGAAGAGAAAGAGGACAAGAATAAGGAAAATTAATGAGAGAGCCGATTTTAAAAGCTGTTGCCATGCCGCCACGCATTTTCTGGGCCCCTGCCGTTCCGGCCATGATCAATTTTGCCGTTCAAGCGCCGATTATGTTTATGTGGATCGGTTCGGGTCGTAACCCAATTTTCTTTATCGGGACCTTAATTATCGTTCATGCTTTTATTGTGATTTATTCGGTTAAAGAACCACATTTGTCCAATATGATGCGGGCATGGGGGCCACTGGCTTCACCCACCCGAAATGTCTATAAAGGCAAAGGAAATAAATTAGCGCCATAAGGGAAACACCATGTCTGAAGTTTTATCCATGCTTTTGCAAACCGCCTCTTCTACCAGCACCATTATTGCATTAATCGGCGTGTTGTCTGTTATTCTGATTACATTGGTTTTTGTGACTAAAATCGGGGATTGGGTTTTACCAAACCCTCGCGAAACTCGCGTAGCCGACTTTTTACCATTTAATCGTTTAAATGAAGATGGCGCCACCATCCACTTACGCAACGGCTCATTGGCGCGTGTTTTTGAGGTGCAAGGAGCAGATACCACTCTTCTTTTGCCGGAAGAGCGATTGGCATTGGCACAAGCACGTAAACAATGGATTGATTCTTTATCCGAATTGGAAATCATCGCTCGCGTCATTACTTTACGGGAACGCGTAAATTTGGAAGAAAATGAAGATACACAGAAAAACACCTTGCTCAAAGCCATCTCCACTCAATGGATACGCTCCTTAAACCGCGTTTTTAAAAATAAACATTATATTATTATTACCGTCAATGACCGCAAAAATGCGATGAAAGATTTAGATCAAGCCTCCAATGCGCTTATAGCAATTTTATCACCCTACCGACCGGTTTTAATCTCGGAAAGAACCCCAGATGATTTGCCGGCTGATTCTCCTCGTCGCCATGAAGATAAAAGCCCGTTGTGGGTATTTGCGCAAATGGCCAGTCCGCTGTCGCAACCACGCCCCATCATCACATCAGAAGAAGGAGATGCTCTTAACTCACTGTTAACCGCCGATTATATTCATTTTACAGGCGATGAGGGTATTATCCGCTTTTTTGCCGGAGATAAAGAACGTTATGCGATTTGTATGGGCATTCGCAAACCGGGTGATTTTATGGATGAACAATTAACCGCAGATTTACTCAGTATTGATTTTTCACTCAACTTATTCCACAATATTAAGCCGATTCCATATGTTAAAGCCAATGCACTTTTGGTTCAGCAACGACGCATGGCCTTTTTAACTACCTTTTCCCAAAACGTGGTACAACAATATGGCACGGCATTAGAATGGATGGATAACTCTGATGCAGACGGTCAAACCTTGAACGATTATGCGATGAGTATCGTTATTTACGGCGATTCCAAAGAAGAATTACAAGCTGCTCAAGATGAAGTTGAGCGCCTTTGCCGCTTGCATTCGGTTACACCCGTGCGTGAAGGCTGGGCGGCACAAGCCGTTTTCTTTGCTCAATTCCCGACTTACGATGTCTACCCACGCACATTTCTTTACCTCTCACGCGTGGTTGCCTGCGCCATCTGTATTGATAAAACAACGGAAGGACATCAAAAATCCGACTGGGCTCCCTATCCAATTTCTTATTTCAGAACAATCACGGGAACCGCGTATGCTTTCCAATTCCATGTGAATGAAGAAAAAGACGCTGTGGCACACACCGCTTTAATCGGTCCGACCGGACAAGGGAAAACAACACTGTTTTCTTTCCTGGCCGGTCAATCACTGCGCATTCCGGATTTAAACGTTTATTTCTTTGACCGCAATAACGGGGCAAAAGTGTTCGCCACCTTACTGGATGCGCCCTACGTGAAATTTGACGGCGGCCCTGAATCGGTTTCTTTAAACCCCTTCATGATTCCGGATACATCGGATAACCGCGCCTTTTTGCGCCGCTGGTTAGCTATGATTACGGGCGGAAAAGACGCCATTTCGGAGCAAGAAATTGCTCGTGCCGTCACTACATCTTATGACTATCTGCGCCCTGAAGAACGCTTACTTAAAAACCTGTATAAAAGCTGTTTTGCGCCAAACGGTTATATGCGGCGGGAATTGATGCGTTGGATTGATAACAATCAACGTGGCCGCATTTTCAATTCCGAATCAGATAACCTTGAAATGGACCATCGTTTTATGACATTTGATTTTACGGAATTGTTAAAAGACGAAATCCTTGCTCCGGCCGTGATTAGTTATATTATGCACCGCATTAACATGCACGCAACCTTAAAAGGGACACCGTCACTTATTATGATTGATGAAACGGCCCCTATGCTTGAAAACGATATGTTTAAAGAAAACTTCATCACAGGTTTGCGCGAAGGCCGAAAGAAACGCCAGGCTTACCTGTGCGCCTTCCAACAACCGCGCTTTTTGGACGATCACGGATTGGGAGATGTTATTCGCGGTCAATGCCAAACAACAATTTTCTTTAAGAACCCGCAAGCCAACGCGTCGGATTATGAAAGCTGGAACTTGACGCCGCGTGAAATGAATTTCATTTTAAATAAAGAATGGGTGGATGCAAAATACGCCATTTTGGTCAAACGCGTTGATTCAAAAGAATCCGTTATTTTGGATGTAAACTTATCCGGACTTGGGCCTTATTTAAAGGTCTATTCTTCCGGCGCTCAGTCTGTTTTATTGGCTGAACGGTTGCGCAAACAATTCGCCGATGATAACGAATTTATTCGGAATTATATTAACGCCGC
>CALXUD010000046.1 GCA_944391585.1 uncultured Alphaproteobacteria bacterium
TGCTCTTTTTACACCAATTATTGATGGAGATAATCTTAAAGGTCGTGGGGCTTTTGATATGAAAACGGGGGTTGCCGTTGGTTTGGAATTGTTATCAATGACAAAAAGAAAAAAATTGCCAATTAAAATGGGTGTTGTGTTAACCTCTGATGAAGAAGTTTTGTTTTCAAAAACGATGCAATATGTTGGAGAATTAGGTGTTGGTGCTAAAATAATTTTAGATACTGATGGGTTAACAGGGTTGTCAAACATTGTTGAAAAAACAAAAAATGCTGTTTTTGCACGGTTGGTTTCAAAAGGAGAAAAAGTTTCTTCAAGACAACCATGGAAAGGGGTTAGTGCAATAGATAGTTTATTGGCTTCTTTGCAAAATATTCGAAAATTATTTCCTTACTGTGATAAAAATAATATTCCAGATGTTGAAAAATATAATGATGACTATTGGTTTAATCATCTAACAATTGGAAAAATTGAAGGAGGTTCATCTATTTATCGTGTTAGTGCAGAGGCTAGTGCAGACTTGGATTTTAGACTTGTCAATGGGATTGATTCAAAAAAAATTGCTGAAATAATTAAATCCCACTTGGTTAATGATACAGTTTATGAGACTATTTATGAATTAGGTTATGTTAATGAAGATAGAAATAATCCTGTTTTGAAAATGTATCAACAATTGGTTGAAGCAGAAATTAATGCAAAAGTAAATTATATTCGCGATGGTCGTGCTTCTAATGCATCTATGTTACCTAATAAAGAAAATTCTGTTGTTATTATGCATAGTTACTCAGGAGGGGGGTATCATGCAGCTGATGAGTTTGTATTATTGCCCACTGTTAAGAAACTTTGCACAATACAAAGAAAGTTTATTGAGAAAATAAGTCGTCAGCGTTCCTAGTTCTTTTGGGTAAAGTTTAATTCGCTCTAATAGAAAAAACCGGCATACTCTCGTCTGCCTTTTTTCGACGGTTGAACCCACTTTCTCGTGACTTTAAACCCGCTTATCCAGGCTAAATCAAAAAAAGACCACTAAAAAGTGGTCTTTTTCTGATTTGGTCGGAATGACGGGATTTGAACCCATGGCCCCTACGTCCCGAACGTAGTGCTCTACCAGGCTGAGCTACATTCCGATAGCGATTTATTCCTTATACACTTTTTTATGGAAAAATCAAGTAAAATTTTTATTTTATTTTTGTTTAAAAAGATTATAATTCTTTTATGAGCGTTTTTTATTATATTATTCAAACTCCCTTAGGTCCATTGACAGCGATTGAGGAAAAGCAATCGTTGGTTAATTTATTTTTTAGAAAAGTATCGGATTTAAATGCGATAAAGAAAAAGACGCCTCTGTTTGCAAAATTAGAAAAGGAATTGAATGATTATTTTGCCGGGAAATTGCGTGTTTTTTCAATTCCAATGACTTTAAAGGGAACAGATTTTCAAAAACGTGTTTGGCAGGCGCTTCAAACAATTCCTTATGGGGAAGTAATTACTTATCAGGATTTAGCAATCCGAATCGGTCAACCCAAAGCCTGTCGGGCGGTTGGTATGGCCAATCATCGAAATAATTTACCGATTTTAATTCCTTGCCATCGGGTTATTGGAAAAAAAGGCCACTTAGTTGGCTATTCTGATGGAGTGGAGAAAAAAGCATTTTTGTTGAAATTAGAAAAAGAGTCTCTTCTTTAACCTCTTTTTATTTATTTCTTTTTCTGATTTTTCAAATCAGATGTACAATTTGGACATTTAATTGCACAAACGGGTATTTGTGAACAACAATAAGGGCATTCTTTTGTTGTTGGTTCGGCTGCTTTTTCTTTTTTTTCTAATTTTGCTTGTAATGTATTCATTCCTTTAATCAACAAGAAAACGGCAAAAGCAACAATAATAAAACTGATAATGGTATTTAAGAAGTTCCCTGCATTTAAAGTTACCGCACCTGCATTTTTGGCCACTTCCAATGAAGCATAAGGGCCGGGAACGGAGCCGTCATGCAAGACAAAAAATAAATTTGCAAAATCAATTTTGCCTAAAATCATTCCCAATGGCGGCATAATAATGTCTTTAACCAAAGAATCAACAATTTTACCGAAAGCAGCTCCGATAATGATACCGACGGCCATATCCATTACATTACCGCGCATAGCAAATTTTTTAAATTCCGATAATATATTTTTAAACATAATATTCTCCTTTAATCAAATATGAAAAAGATAAATTAGATTGGAAGTTATTTTTAAAATCTGAAGTTTTTTGGGACTTTTCTTGATAAGGAGAAATGAGGAGAGACAAAACAAAATTATCCCATATAGAAACACTTCTGTGTACTTTAATACCCAAATCATATTGCTTCAATATCGGTATGGATAAAAGCAAGAGAATAGGTAGTGTTAAAAACAATCTTTGAAGCAACATCAATATATTTCTCCATATTATTGAAAGCTATTTTCAGCATATATGAAGAGCGATGTTTGTCAATAAAATTTTAATAAAAAAGTATTTTAGAAAGACAAAGAGCAATAACGATTCCGGCAAAATCAGCAATTAACCCGGCAATAATCGCATGACGGTATTTTGTGATACCAATTGAACCAAAGTAAACAGCCAATACGTAAAAAGTTGTTTCTGATGATCCGGTCATAACGGCAGCTGTTTTCGTGATTGGGCTATCCGGTCCGTGAATGGAAGCAATTTCCGAAAAAATACCCAATGTGCCACTGCCGGATAAAGAGCGCATAAAAGCAAGCGGGATTAAATCCGGAGAAATGTTACAAGCGATTAACAATGGTTTGAGTACTTCAGCAATTAAATCTAAGGCTCCGCTGGCTCGAAACATGCCGACCGCAACCATCATTGCAACCAAATAGGGAATAATTTTAACCCCGATTGTGAACCCTTGTTTAGCACCTTGTATAAAAACTTCATAAACCGGCACCTTTTGATAAAGGCCATGAGTGATAATCAGACCAATTAAAATAGGAATAGCAGAAATTGAAATAAAAGCCATTATTTCTGACATTTCGAACTCCCTTTTTGCAGCCATTTAACGGTTAAAATAGCAATAATTTGAGTCAGAAATGTTACCAATAGACAAGGGGCAATAATTTCAGAAGGATTTTTAGATCCTAATCCAACCAAAATGCCGATGACGCTAACTGGAATTAATTGTAGACCTGCGGTGTTAATAGCTAAAAAAGTGCACATGCTGTTGCTGGCTGTATCTTTTTTAGGATTTTCTTTTTGCATTTCTTTCATAGCCTTTAATCCGAAAGGTGTCGCAGCATTGGCAAGTCCCAATGCGTTAGCCGTCATATTCATGGTAATGGCTGCTTGCGCTTTTTCATTTTTCTTTAAATCCGGAAATAAAAAGCGAATTAAAGGACGAATTAATTTTGCAAAAATACAAGTTAAACCGGAAGCTTCTGCTATTTTCATCACTCCCAACCATAAAGCCATAATTCCAATCAAAGAAAGAGATATTTGAACGGCTTTTCCGGCATAAGTTAAAACGGAATGGGATACATCGGCAATTTGTCCTGTGCAACAACCAATTAAAATAGCAGCTAAAATAAATCCTGCCCAAATATAGTTCATCATTTTTTATCCTTTTATTTCCTCATAAATGTATCGTTAAATACTATAAAAAGAAAGGAAAAAATAAAATTTTCTCATAAAAAGCTCTTTTTGTTCTAAAAATTATGAAAAGGACGAAAAAAAATGTTGACACTCGCTTATTTTTAGTTTATAAATACGTTCCATGTTTTTTAAGTAGAAGGAAAAGAATCATGTTCGCAATTATTAAAACAGGTGGAAAACAATATAAAGTTCAGAAAGATTCTGTCATTATTGTTGAAAAAATTGAAGGTGAAATCGGATCAAAAGTAAATTTTGATCAAGTATTAATGGCTGGTGATAAAATCGGGACACCTGTTGTTGAAGGTGCTTCCGTAACGGGTGAAATCGTGAAGCAAGCCCGCGGGGAAAAGGTCATTATTTTTAAGAAAATTCGTCGTCATGGATATCGCCGTAAACAAGGCCACAAACAATCCCTGACAGTTGTGAAAATTACAGATATTAAAGCGTAGTTCTGAAGTATCTGAGAAGAAGGAGAATAAAAAATGGCACATAAGAAAGCTGGCGGTAGTACGAGAAACGGTCGCGATTCCGAAGGAAGACGTCTTGGTTTGAAAAAATCCGGCGGACAAGCTGTTATTGCTGGAAACATTATTGTTCGTCAACGTGGAACAGTTTATCGCCCGGGTAAAAACGTGGGCATGGGTGTGGATCACACATTATTTGCATTGGAAGATGGTGTTGTGGAATTTAAAAAATCCGTTAAAGATCGCACTTTTGTTTCCGTTAATCCGAAACAATAAATGGTAAAAAATTTAAAACCCTCTGATGCCAGAGGGTTTTTTTATGTCAAATGTGTATGAAATTAAAACAATTTATTTATAATAAAAGCAATGAAAGACTTGCCGTTCAAATTGAGGGGCTTGAAAACAAAACGCCGACAGGTTTGGTTTTTATTGCCCATGGCATGAGCGGATATAAAGAGCATCATTTGGTTCGTATTCCGACAGAAGTTTGTTTAAACAAAGGATATCTTGTTGTTTCATATGACGCACGTTATTCATTCGGCGAAAGCGATGGGACACTCGATAAAGGGTGGCTTCAAACTTATATAGAGGATTTAAAAACAGTTCTGAATTGGGCAAAAAGGCAAACTTTTTATCAAGAGCCTTTTTCTTTGATTGGACATTCTTTGGGAGCAGGGGCAGCAATTGATTATGCGGAAACTAATTCTGAAAAGGTTTTGAAATTGATTTCAATTGCGGGTTTCTTTTCCGGCTCTTTGCTGTTAAAATCTTATCAGGAGAATATGCCTGATTTATGGGCGCAATGGCAAAAAGAAGGACGAATTGAAAAAGTTTGTAAAGAAAATCCGTCTAAAACAGGTTTTATTCCACCTTCTTATATTTTAAATACACTGCCTTATGATTTTGTGCAAAAAGCGGGGCAAATAACTGCAAACACCCTCTTGATTTGCGGTGGTTTGGATAAAAGTTCCACTCCTTTTAATAATCAAATTTTTTATGATGCTCTGCAAACACCTAAAAAAATGGTTGTTTTGGAAGAATGTAATCATTTTTTCTCAAAACCAATTCAGCAAGAGTCATTAAAAACAGTTCTTGATTCTTTTATGTGAATTTTTGAGCACTTAAAAGTAAATAAAATCTTAAAAAAGACTTTAGTTTATTAATAAAAAGTTAAAACATATTGAAAAAATTGATTTTTTTCAAAAATTTTATTGACTTTATTTTTTATTAGAGTAAAAGTTAAATCATGAGGAGTTATTAATGAAGTTTTTAGACGAAGCGAAGATTTATTTAAAGGCAGGCGATGGTGGAAATGGATCCGCATCGTTTCGTCATGAAAAGTTTATTGAGTTTGGCGGGCCAGACGGTGGCAACGGCGGTAAGGGCGGCGATATTATTTTTGAAGCGATCCCGAATTTAAACACATTGATTGATTTTCGTTATCAACAGCATTTTAAAGCAGAACGTGGACAAAATGGGGCTGGTCGTTCTTGCACAGGCGCTTCGGCAGATGATTTAATTATAAAAGTGCCGACTGGAACTCAAATTGTGGCTGAAGATGGTGTGACAATTTTGGCAGATTTAGAACATGATGGTGATAAATTTATTGCCGCACATGGCGGACAGGGAGGACGTGGAAACGAATCGTTTAAAAGCTCAACGAATCAAGCTCCTCGGCGCGCTGACCCGGGAGAACCAGGGGAAGAACTATGGGTTTGGCTACGTTTAAAATTAATTGCGGATGTTGGTTTAATTGGATTACCAAATGCGGGTAAGTCTACTTTTTTGGCTGCTGTTTCGCGGGCTCGACCTAAAATTGCCGATTATCCGTTTACTACATTATATCCGAATTTAGGCGTTGTCCATGTAGATGATAAGGAACTAGTTGTTGCTGATATTCCCGGTTTGATTGAAGGTGCTTCTGAAGGGGCTGGTTTGGGCACACGTTTTTTAAAACATGTAGAGCGATGCTCTGTTTTATTACATTTAGTGGATGGAACAGCAGAAAATGTTGCTGATGCCTACTTAACAATCCGTCAAGAATTAAAAAACTATTCAACTGTTTTATTTCAAAAGCCCGAAATTGTGGCTTTGAATAAAATTGATGCTTTGACACCCGAGCTTATTGGGCAAAAAGTATCAGAACTAAAAAAAGCATCCAAGAAAGGCGTGTATGCGATTTCGGGTATTTCTAAACAAGGGCTTGCCGCGATGCTTCGGGAAGCTGGTCATTACATTCAAGCAAAAGGAGACTAGAATGGTTTGTGGTTTATTTAAAAAAGTAACAGGTGGATGTAAATCCAAAGTCAAAAAAGAAGAGCCTGCAAAAGTGGTAAAAGCACCAGTAAAAAAAGCGGCTGTAAAGAAAGCGCCGGCTAAAAAAGCTGCTGTGAAAAAAGCTCCGGTTAAAAAGGCAGCAGTGAAAAAGGCTCCAGCGAAGAAAGCCATCGTAAAAAAAGCACCAGTAAAAAAAGTGGCTGTAAAGAAAGCGCCGACTAAAAAAACTGTTGTGAAAAAAGCTCCGGTTAAAAAGGCAGCAGTAAAAAAGGCTCCGGTGAAGAAGGCTCCTATTAAAAAAGCAGCAGCAAAAAAAGCCCCCGCTAAAAAGGTGGCTCCTAAAAAAAAAGCTTAGTTGACTTTATTTTAGAGCAATTAGATAACGGCAAAGCTGTTGATCTGTTAAAAATTGATTTAGCAGGAAAAGTCAGCTTTGCCGATTATTTAGTCATTGCGTCTGGCACTTCTTCTCGTCATGTAATGGGATTGGTTAATAATTTAGCTGCCGAATTAAAAAGGCAAGGTTATCAACCACGTATAGAAGGAAAAACCGGAGAGGGAAATTGGGTTATTTTGGATTTAGATGATATTATTGTGCATGTTTTTAATCCAGATACACGTTCCTATTATGCATTAGAGCAAATGTGGAAGTAATATAGACTTCCGTTTTGAAAAAATGTATTGACAAATAAAAAATACAATGATATGTTATCCATGTCACATAAGTGATGCTGGTGTTTGTATCATTTGGTCTCCCTATATCAAGCAAACACCTCCTAAAAAGAGTGAACTTATCCCCCCCCCTTTTTAGTTCCTCTTTTTATCCGCGGATCCCTTTCTTGTGTGTGAAAGGGATCCCTTTTTTTACTATAATAGTATGACATTGATCATATTTTTCAATGTATTTTTTTTTTTTTTTTATTTTTTCTTATTGTTATTTTTTTTAACTATGATATAAAAACATTTAGAGAATCGTTTTTTGAGATAAATTTAATTTTTTGAATTA
>CALXUD010000047.1 GCA_944391585.1 uncultured Alphaproteobacteria bacterium
CAATGAATCATAATGATCTTTTAGCAAAAAATGAACAGGAAAAAGAGAGTAAGCTGTCCAATGCGCTGTGTCGGCAAGGCTGGTAAAGGGGGATTCTAAAATAACAGCATAAAAGGGTTGATTGTGTTGTAAATCCGTTGCCGCATAAACAGCTAAGTAAGTTCCTAAAGAATAACCGTATAAAATAATATCTTGGTTTTGAATGCCTTGTTGGTGCAAAAAGTAAAGTGCTCCCGCCACATCTTGTTCAAGTTGTGTTTGATTAGGGGTGCCGCTAAGACCGCCGAATCCGGTGTATTCCGGCATTAAAATCCCATAACCTGCCAGATAAAACGGCTCAACCCGACTGATAAAAGCGCCAATGTTATAAGAATTGCCGTGCAGAAAAACAATTGTTTTCTTTTTTGATTGAGCGGGGAGATACCATCCATAAATTACCCGTTGATCCAAAGTTTTATAGGATACTTCACTCAACAATGGAATTTGTTTTTGAGCGGATTCAAGAGAAGGATGTGTTAAAGTTGGATGGTAGAGAAAATAATTTGGTTTGATATAAAATAACAATGAAAGAGCAAGATATATCAAGCATAAAATGATGATGAAATATTTTATTATTTTCATAAGTCCCCTGTTGCGTTTTTTTAAAACGTCATTTCTGCTTCTTTCAATTTTTGAATTTTATCGCGCAGACGTGCCGCTTCTTCAAAATTTAAAGCTTCTGCCTCTTTTAACATTTTATGTTCCAATTTTTTGATTGTTTCGGCAATGTTTTCAATCAATTCCGTTTCCGTTTTTGCATTTTGAGTTGTTTCGACATCCAAATCAAAATCTTTGATAAGATCCGGAATTTCCTTCTTAACACTTTTGGGGAGAATGCCGTGTTTTTCGTTGAATTCCATTTGTTTTGTGCGTCGGCGCATGGTTTCTTCTACAGCCCGTTGAATGGAGCCGGTTATTTTGTCAGCATATAAAATAACGCGACCGTTTTCATTTCGTGCTGCACGTCCAATGGTTTGAATAAGAGATGTTTCTGAACGTAAAAAACCTTCTTTATCCGCATCTAAAATAGCAACAAGGGCACATTCCGGAATATCTAATCCTTCACGCAATAAGTTAATCCCCACCAATACATCAAAAGTGCCCAGACGCAATTCTCGCAAAATACTGATGCGTTCCAATGTGTCAATATCGGAATGCATATAACGCACTTTTACACCATTTTCAGCTAAATATCCTGTTAAATCTTCAGCCATTTTTTTTGTCAGTGTTGTGACTAAAACACGTTCATTTCGTTTCGCACATTGTAAGCATTCAGTTAACAAATCATCCACTTGTGTTGCAACAGGTCGGATTTCGCAAATCGGATCCAGTAATCCCGTTGGTCGAATGATTTGTTCAGTGAAAACACCTTTTGTTTGAGCTAATTCCCAAGGCCCCGGTGTTGCGGATACAAAGATTGTTTTGGGACGCATGGTGTCCCATTCTTCAAATTTAAGCGGTCGGTTATCCATACAGCTAGGTAAGCGAAATCCATATTCGGATAAAGTGCTTTTACGGGCAAAATCTCCCCTATACATAGCGCCGATTTGGGGAATTGTGACATGAGATTCATCAATAAAAAGTAGAGCATCTTTGGGTAAGTATTCAAAAAGTGTTGGAGGCGCTTCACCCGCTTTACGTCCCGTTAAATGTCGAGAATAATTTTCAATCCCTTTGCAGGAACCGGTTGCTTCAATCATTTCTAAATCATAATGTGTGCGCGAGGAGAGACGTTGAGCTTCTAGGATTTTCCCTTCTGCTTCATATTGCGCCAAGCGTTCTTTTAATTCTTCTCGAATGGTTTTCATGGCTTGAGAGAGAGCCGGTCGCGGTGTAACATAGTGACTGGCAGGATAAACGGTAATATCTGTTAATTCCAGTTTTTTTTGTCCTGTTAAAGGATCAAATTCATGAATAGATTCAATTTCATCTCCAAAAAAAGACACTCGCCAAGCAATATCTTCTAAGTGTGAAGGAAAAATATCTACAATATCTCCACTATTGCGGAATGAACCACGTTCAAAAGCAATATCATTGCGTTTATATTGTAACTCAACCAATTTTTTGTTGAGTTCTTTAATTTCAACTGTATCACCTTTTTTAAGAGTAAAGGCCATAGACGAATAACTTTCGGCATCTCCTAAACCATAAATACAGGAAACAGAAGAAACCACAATCACATCTCGGCGTTCTAAGAGATGACGTGTGGCTGAGTGACGCAAACGATCAATTTGCTCATTAATTGCTGAGTCTTTTTCTATAAAAGTATCTGTCTTGGGAATATATGCTTCGGGTTGATAATAGTCATAATATGAGACAAAGTATTCTACAGCATTTTCCGGGAAAAAAGCTTTCATCTCGGTATATAATTGAGCGGCTAATGTTTTATTATGTGCTAAAATTAAAGTCGGTCGTTTTAAATTTTGAATAATATGAGCCATCGTAAAGGTTTTGCCAGAACCTGTAATTCCTAATAATACCTGATTTTTTAAACCTTGTTCCAGCCCTTGTGTTAAATCAGCAATAGCTTCTGGTTGATCGCCAGCTGGTTGGAATGGAGCATGTAACTTAAAGTGAGCGTCACCAACCAAAGATGGCTTTTCATACATTGGAATCATTTTTTAACTTTTTTTCTCTTTTTCTTTTGCAGGGTAGCTGTTTGAGTTTTCTTTTTTTTCTGTTCGGACTTTGAAGATACGGATTTGGATTTTTTTTTCTTTTGATGAACTGTTTGGGGTGTTTTGACTTTTGATAGAGCCTCTGTTTTTGGAGTTGATACCACCGGTTTAGTGTGTCTCTTTTTTATTTCAGAACGTTGCTTTTTTAAGTCCATCATTTCTTTTTTTAATTCAGCATAACCACCTTTTAATTCATTGAACACATTTTTAAAGGTTGGACGAGAAGACCAATTTAAAAATTGATAAACAAGATAACCTAAAAATAAAAAGGCTGCAGCGATAAATGAAAGATTAGGAAGCCGTGTATTCCAAAGCCCCAACAAACCTAAAGCGATAGTATAAAGCAATACAACACGGAAAATGCGTGGTATTTGGATGTTTGTTTGAAGTGCATATTCAATCAAAAACGGCGTTTTAAAACCAAGCGTGCGTTGTGTGACAAATGTTGTGATGAATACAAAAGCCAACTCAGTAAAATAATAACCGCTGGCGAATAAAGCAATGTCTTTATAGCCCAACGTAGCTAAATAAATTCCCATAAATCCCCATAAAAAACCAATAGCATAAGATGCATATTCACCCAATCTAAATGGTAGAAAAGGCTTTAAACAAATGCTGACACCCATTTGGGCCGTTACAATAAATAGGGCAAAAACGCCTACTAACATGGGCAAAATATTTAGTAGTGTTGCACATAATACGATAAGGACGGCAAAGGCCAATGAGGTGGTTAATGATAGGAAAGGAATCCGATCCATCCAAGAAAATAAGTACATAAAACCGGTTAATCCCAAAGCTAAAATCAGATGAGAAAAAATAGATAACGTTAATCCGGTTTGAAAGAGTGGTAAATCCGATGGCAACAATAAGGTTGTAATTATGTTAAATAAAAAGAATACACTGAATTTAGATATTGCTTTCAATGGAAAAGTTGCCAAAAATAAAGCCGCGAGTGCAAAAGAGGACAATCCGGTAAAATAAAAAGAACCGGGTGTTATTTTAAAAAAGTCAATAAAAGGTGAGAGGAGTAGAACGGGTAAAATTAAACATAAACCTAAAGGCATGTTAAAATCAAAATGATCATATTTTTTGAGTTGACGCATCAGATAAATAGTCCCGCACATTCCAAAATAAGATGCGACGAAGAGTAAAAACAACAAAATTAAAAATTGCGTCAGTTCCATCTGTGCCTCCTATTCAAAAGAATTTCTTTATGCTTTATGTCTGAATGCGATACGTCCTTTTGTTAAATCGTATGGTGTCATTTCAATTTCCACTTTATCCCCCACCATCACGCGAATGCGAAATTTACGCATTTTTCCGGATGTATGTGCTAAAATTTCGTGACCGTTTTCCAACTGAACACGGAAAGTGGCATTGGGGAGAGCTTCAACAACAGTTCCCGTAAAGGACAAGACTTCTTCTTTTGTCATAAATACTCCATTTCAATTTAAGATGCCTCCTATATTACAGCTTTTTGAAAACACTTGCAAGCGTTATTTGAGTTGAATAATATGTTTTGTCTTTCCTGTCGTTTTAGGCAAGGTTCCGACAGAAACAAAAGAAATATATGGCTTTACGGTAATAAAAGATTGAAGTATATCGGACAAGGATTTTAATAAAGAGTTATCGGATAAAAATCTTTTTTCCACTTCAATCGTTAAAAGAAGTTTTTTGAGTCCATTTTCTTCTTTGATATAGACTATCCAGTTTAGAGGAGGCGGTATAATGGCTAAAATGGCTTCTTCTATTTGAGAGGGAAAGATATTTACCCCATTAATGATGAACATATCATCTGTTCTCCCCTTAATAGGGGCAATCCGTCTATGTGTTCGACCACAAGAACAAGGATGTGTTAAAATGCGTGTAATATCATGTGTGCGATAACGTAATAAAGGCATAGCTTCACGTGTTAAATCTGTTAAAACCAATTCACCTTCTTCACCTTCCGGTACAGGTTGCAAGGTTTTAGGATCTATAATCTC
Organism: uncultured Alphaproteobacteria bacterium; assembly: GCA_944391585.1. Lineage (GTDB taxonomy): Bacteria > Pseudomonadota > Alphaproteobacteria > CAAHEQ01 > UBA3637 > CALXUD01. The sequence continues at coordinate 4,703 of CALXUD010000047.1, forward strand.
CATTAAGTATCTGTCTTCCCAAATATGCAATCCCTGGTGAGCAGTACATTCCATCGCTACACCTGGGCCATTCATTTCACTGAGTCCATAGCAATCAAAGATTTCTAATTCGATTTTTTCATGAATCCATTGTCGCATTTTAGGCGACATCGCTTCTGCTCCGATGATTGCGGTTTTTAAGAAAGGAAAACGTAATTGATCGATACAGGATGTGTTTATTATATGCTCTAAATATCCGGGAGTTGCGTGTATAGCTGTTACATTGAAATCTTGTATATATTGTAATTGACGCATTGAATTACCCGTAGAGATTGGTAAGACTGTTATTCCTAACTTTTCAGCTCCATAATGCATCATTAAGCCACCGGTAAATAAGCCATAAGACATCATGTTTTGAAGTGTATCCGAATTTCTTAATCCAATCATCCACAGTCCGCGAGCCATAGTATCGGCTGCAATATTTATATCGTTTTGAGTTAGATATAAAACAGTAGGGATTCCTGTTGTGCCACTAGAGGTATGGATACGGGCAATTTTTTCTTTGGAAACAGCAATTAAACCGTCTGGATAGGCTTTTCGTAAAGTTTCTTTATCTAAAAGGGGAAGGCGGGTAATATCAGCTATTGTTTTTATCTCATCAATCCCCGTATTTCGAATCATTTGTGCATAAAAAGGGGTTTGAATGGCTCTGGCAAACTGTTGTTTTAATAAATTAAGCTGCCTTTCTTTGATTTCCGAAAGCGGTAATGTTTCTAATGATTCATCATAAAAATGGGGCATTTGACTTCCTTTTTTTACAGTAAATTATATTGAAGAAAAATTTAAAATCAATAAAAAACACCTTCTTCAAAAGCAGAAGAAGGTGTAAAAATCAAAAATGATTTATTCAGATAATTTAAAATCCTTTAATAGTTCAACAGTTTTTTGAACATTTTTCGGATTAATCATTCCACATTTATGATAACCGGAGTCCACGTGAACAATTTCTCCCGTCACACCGGAAGATAAATCGCTGAGCAGATAAAGTCCGCTTTTGCCTACATCTTCGATTGTTACATTGCGACACAGAGGAGAATTATTTTCTGTCCAACCTAAAATTTGACGAAAATCTCCAATACCTGCAGCAGCTAATGTGCGGATCGGACCTGCGGAAATCGCATTAACACGAATATTTTGAGAACCCAAGTCATAGGCAATATAGTGAATAGAAGCTTCTAAAGCCGCTTTGGCAACCCCCATAACGTTATAGTTCGGTAAATAACGTTCAGCTCCCATATATGTCATTGTTAAGCAAGAACCACCATCTGTCATTAATTCAGCGGCGCGCCGGCAGACATCTGTAAAGGAGTAGCAAGAAATTAACATAGAGTTTGCAAAATTTGCTGCTGACGTATCAACATAGCGTCCCTTTAATTCATTTTTGTCAGAAAATGCGATTGCATGTACGACAAAATCTAGTTTTCCCCACTTTTCTTTAATGGTGGAAAAGACCTTATCCATACTTTCTTTATTTAATACATCACATGGAATTAAAATATTTGAACCGACGGATTCAGCTAATGGACGCACTCGCTTTTCCAGAGCTTCACCTTGATAAGTAAAAGCTAATTCGGCCCCTGCATCAGCTAGTTGTTTTGAAATACCCCAAGCGATTGAATGATCATTCGCTACGCCCATAATCAGGCCTTTTTTGCCTTTCATGATATCACACGTCATACATATCTCCTTATTAAATTGTTTTGGTATATAAACATACTTTTATATAAAAATCAAATGACACTTTTATGACAGTTTTGTATAAATAATAATTGCTTGACATATAATTAAAAATATACGATTTCTTAAAAAATAAAACTGAAGAAATGCATTATGTGTTGGAGGGATATGTTCATTGAAAGATTTTTATCATTTTTTTAGAAATTTAAAGCAGCAAGAAACGGGTCGCTCTATGGTTGAAATAATTGGTGTGTTGGCAATCATGGGTGTATTGTCTGTCGGAGGAATTGCCGGGTATCGGTATGCGATGGATCAAATTGCATATAATAAAATGTTAGATATTTTTTCCAAATTTGAATTGATGTATTTCACGGAAGTTAGTAATTGGGAAAATTCTATTTTTAATGTTCCAGATAGTGAATTATGTGATAATTATCCATCTTCCCAAAAAGGAGAGT
>CALXUD010000048.1 GCA_944391585.1 uncultured Alphaproteobacteria bacterium
TACCGATTAATCAGTGGTTCCAATTCCTCTATCTTCTCTACTATCCGTTTTTGTTCTGCCAACGGTGGTAAAGGAATCATGAGATTATATAAACTAGATGAATTTAGCGTTTTTCCCTTAATCGCCTCTTTTGTATCCGTCGTCAATGTAGTTAAATAAGGCAGAACCTTATATAAATATTTAGTTGTATTTTTCTCTATATCTATAAAAGGGAAAATGGATACTATGGCCTCATTATGAAAAGCATCCATTCCTAATATCGAAACTTTACCTATAGTTAATTTAAAACTCATGAGCAAAGTACCTTGTCGCGAAATTCTATTCTTAAATACCTCTATATTGGCCTTTTCTGATACTCCTTCTTTTGTTGAATTAATTACTTCTCCATCTATCAAATCAGCAATAGATACCCAAGGATAATTTTTTTCCCAATATTCAAAATCGTTGCGTGATGGTGTTTTTCCCATAGGAAAATCAGCAATATCTCCTAATTTTACCCACATCCATGTATCCGGAATTTTAAACGGTGTTTCTGCGGAATTTATACGACCGTTATTATACCGCAGATTTATCATACAGTTTAAAGAAAGGAATACAAAATGATATACGGATATATTCGCGTTTCAACAGATAAGCAAACTACAGAAAATCAACATTATGAAATAGAGGAATTTTGTAAAAGAAATAACCTTTATATCGATGAATGGATAGAGGAAACAATAAGTTCAACCGCCGATTTAAATAAACGAAAATTAGGAAAGTTAATAAAAAAAATAAAAAAAGATGATCTTATAATTGCAAGTGAGCTATCTAGATTAGGTAGAAATTTGTTACAGGTGATGGGAATGCTGAATAAATTATTGGATACTGATGCACGCGTGTGGACTATTAAAGACAATTATAAACTTGGAGATGACATTTCAAGCAAAGTATTAGCATTTGCATTCGGATTATCTGCAGAAATTGAACGTAAGATGATTTCTCAGCGTACAAAAGAAGCTCTAGCTGCACGTCGTGCTGCAGGAAAAACTTTGGGAAGACCTTTAGGTACAAAAAACAAGCAACTAAAATTAACTGGAAAAGAAAATGTTATCAAAACTTTATTGAATAAAGGCATTAGTAAAACCAAAATAGCGAAACAATTGCACGTAGACCGGGATACATTAAGAGAGTTTATAAAACAGATAAAAATTTAAATCATGATGAAATATAAAATTGTGTTATTGAATTTTAAATCATCAACGGATATACTGTGAAAAATTTTATTTATATAAACGAAAGGGGCTTTAAATGAAAAATACAGCGAGTATAATTACATTAGCAGTATTGTCTCTATTTGTAGGTTTTTTCTTCGGAGAAAGAAGTAATATCCAACAAAATGAGGATGTTATACATTGTGGATATAATCAAGATTCGTTGAAAGATACTTATACTAACTGGATAAACAAAGCCCTTATTAAAGCTGACAAGCGTGCTGAACAACATCCTGTAAAAGTAGTTGATGTTCAAGGCGTGATGGAATACAACACTATTCCAGAATTAATGAAAGTTAAATTATACGAAGATTTTAAGGGTAGCAAGGTATGTCAAGCATCCTTATTAGTAAATTATGCACCAGATGCTGAGAAAGAAGTATTAGAAGAAATTACCGTGAGATTTCAAAAAATAGCGACAGCCCCAAGCGAAGAAGGAATTATTTCAAGCAATATAATATCTTCAGGCTATGATGTAAAAGAAATGACAGAACAAGCTGTCGAACTTTTTAAAAAGCATTATGCTAATAAAAAATAGTATTTAAGGATGTAAAATGACTGAAATTAGAACTCTTATTGATGAAATTAAATCCAACAGAATGCGTCTTCCGGAAATGCAACGTGCATATGTTTGGAAGTCTACACAAGTAAGAGATTTACTTGATTCTCTGTATAGAAAATATCCGACTGGTACCATTTTAAGATGGGAAACAACACAAAAGGTTCCGACACGTGATTTTGCGGTTTCTCAGGATGACACGAAATATGAGTCCTACTATCTGTTATTAGATGGCCAACAACGCTTGACCTCTCTCAAAGCAATCCTTTGCGGCGAGCCTGTCAATGTACGTGGAAGAAAACGTGCCATTGATATCTATTTTAATCTTGATCACCCAGATAAATTGGAAAATACAAAAGTTGCTACTGATGATGATAATAAAACAGAGTTTGAAGAAGATGATGATATCAAGATTACTTCAGATGAGGAAGAAAATAAAAGCCGTCTTGATGATTTAAATCGTCGTGCTTTTGTGGTTGAAAACCCGCTTGTAAAAAGCCAACAAAATTGGATTTCTGTTGCAGGTGTTTTTGCTAATAAAGTATCGGTTACCGACATTATGCAAAGAGCCGGCGACATTAAAACCCCTGAAGGAGAGCAACGTTTAAAGAAATATATGGATCGTTTTACAGCTCTCAAAAATATAGAAAATTACGACTTCCAAGTAAAAACTCTTCCTGCAGGTATGTCATATGAAGAAGTCACTGAAATTTTTGTGCGCGTAAACTCTGCCGGCACAAAACTAAAAGGTTCTGATTTGGCTTTAGCGCAAATTACAGCCAAATGGCCAACTATTGAAACAGCGGAGGGAATTAACGAAGGTGCCTTAATAAAATTCAATAAAGAAGCCGAAAACTGTGAAAAACATGGTTGGGATATCAGCACAGGCATCATCGTCAGAACACTTGTTGCTATATTGACATCGCAATCAAAATTTAAGATTGTGCCGTCATTAACAAAAGAGGATTTGGAAGGCGCTTGGCCGAAAGTAACAAAAGCTCTTGAACATACATTGGATGAGCTAAAAAATACGTTTGGTCTTGAAACTGATGCGACATTGTCGTCACCGTACTTTATCGTATCGCTTTCATTCTTGTACCACATGAAAAACAATATTCTTACGGATAACGAGGCAAAAATAATCAAAAAGTGGTTCCTCATTGCAAATGCAAAAGGTCGTTATTCAAGAGGTTCATCTGAAACAATTTTGGATCAAGATCTGTATGCTATCAAAAACAATAACTTACAGGGGTTATTGGATAACCTTAAAATGCAATTCGGCAGACTTGATTTCCATACAACAGATTTTGAAAATAAAAACACAGCCAGTGGCATTTTCAAAACTATGTTTACAGTCATGAGACATAATGGCGCATTGGACTGGAATACACCTCAAGTTTTAAGCATGAATAACGTTGCAAACCGCAATCAAATTGAATTTCACCATATATTCCCTCAGGATTTCTTAAAAGGAAAATACGAGCGTGATCAAATAAATGACATTGCTAACCAAACCTTTATTGTAAAACGCACGAATGTTTTGATTAAAAATGATGATCCAGCTGTATATCTGCCAGAAGTTCTTGTCAAAAAAGGCGAAGAAAACTTCAAAAAGCATTGTATTCCAACAGATCAAAGCCTTTGGAATATAAGTAAATATCCTGAATTTATAGCAAAACGGCGTCAACTTTTGACAGATATGGTAAACGATTATTTAAAAGAACTTGATTAAAAAGAGCCCCGCAGGTTTTTGTTCCTGCGGGGTCTGCTTCATCTTGTACATAAATCATCGTAAACCACATTGTTTCTATCAATTTGACGGACTGTTTCCGGGGTGTCGTGCTCATAATCTGCATACACCGGTTCGTATAAAAGGCAAAAATCACCGTTTATATTTGTTGTGCAACCGCTCAACGCGCTTAAGGCTAGCCAGGCTATCCCAACTTCTTTTAGCTGTTTTAACATTGTCCACCGTTCCTTTCATTACTTTGACTTGTTCTTTTTCCTTGCCGCGCCGATAGCCGAGCATATATAAGACGGCCACCGCTCCGGCGATTATCCAGTATTTACCTTTATTCCAAAGTTTTGTTATTCTGTTCAACATCTTGTTTTTGCCTTTCCTTTAACCCAATATCTCGTGCGCCACTGACACCGAGTAAAATGCCCATGGCCGTTAATAAATACTCCCAGTCCACTACCGGAAGGCCCGTTATAGGTGCGATCAGGCAGTTATGGAGGAACCCGTAACACAGGATCCACCCGAGGACCGGGATCCAAAGCCGCTTTTTCATGCCATTTGTATTCCTTTCAATAGAGTTTCATTAGAATATGGCTGTATGCCGTTTTCATGTCTGATGATTGCCTTAATAAAGACCAGTAAGACACCATCTTCCGAAAGGTCGACCGGTGTGTCCGGAGTGATGTTTAACTGCCGGGACACGCTGTCTATATATGAAACTGTTTCGTTTTCGGTTGGTGGTGCATACCGGCTGATAATCTTCCGGGGCGTGTTCAGGCCATAGAGCTGCTGATAGTTACGAAGTAATTTGGCCAACGCCCGGATACCATATTCCGGTGTTTCAAATACACAAAAGGACGGGTCTTGCTGTTTCCCGTCCTTTTTTAATCCTTTCCAGTCCGAACCCCAACGGATGTTCCCAGGGTTGTTATTTCTTATGCCGCGTGGTGTGTTCATTGTGCATTTCCCATAAAAGCTGATGTAATTCATCAATCTTTGTCTCCAGGCGATTGATGTTAACCTGAGTGGCATATTCCTTGGCCACCGCAACTTTGAACTCGTTGAGGTCACGCTCAAGGAGTTTTATTTCCTTGCGTTGCTCCCCGAGTTTATAAAAAAACCAGCCAAAGGCCGGTACGCAGATGATCTGTAAAAATTGAATCCAATCCATGGTTTGTCCTTTCTTAGTTGGTGTGAACTCTTGAGTCCTCAATTGCCGCTGTGATTTCAACTTTACCGGAACGCGGTTTTATCCCGGTAACGCGTGCCAAAGTTCCCCATTTATCTTGAGTTCCAAAGGCAAAATGTGTTCGTTCTGAGTTCGTACCTGTCTCAATTTCAATGTCTGGCGTTTCTTGTAAGATGACCTCATTTGGCAGTGATCCAGCTGTTACCCGATATGGTCCGGACAGACTCCCGGTTCGAGTTCTTAACGCCAAGTAGTGATTTTGGCCCTCGGTAAACTCAACCGGTTCGGATAGTGTTAAAGTCATGTCATTTTTTGACAGTATTTCACCGCCTGAACCCCAATGCGGCATATCATGCGTGATGGAAATCAAATCCCCATAACTCGGAATCAGACCTTCTAATTCGGTTGAAAATGTCACAATGCGCCGGCGATATCGGTTGGCCAACGCCATATAGATGGCCTCCCGGAGAGCTTGGTTTTTATCGGTACAGCCGAAAAGCTCAACCGTTGCCGTTTTATCCGAGGTGGAGCCTTCAAAACTGCCGGTTATCTCCGAGTTCTTCCATGTGCGGTCCGAAAAATACTGAACGCAAACGCTGTCAGCTGTATCTTCAGAAGGCATAATATATTGAATTGACAGGCTGTTTTTAACGATGTTTCTTGGCCCGAAAAGTGCCACCGGTATTGATTTTGGCTCGTCCCGGACAAAGCGAACAATGCCACCTTGGATATAAGGAACGGAACGTCCGACTTTGCAGGTTCGCGACAAGGCATCATAAACCGTCAACTTGGAATCAAAGACGGCATTAAACGTATCACCGCGTGCGGCCCAAATCTGATCCAGCCGGTATAAACCTTCAAGATCTATGGACTTATCTGTCAGCCTTGCACCATAGTTGGCCTTTAAGATATCGGCTATTGCCCAAGCGATAGAGCGTGTCGGCACTCTGCCGGTCCAGCCACCGGACGGCGACCATGTCGGCAATTTTCTTGTCACGATGCAGTTAAGCATGCGGCTTGAACGTTGTGACAGGTTGTTTGTGGCTTTCATTTTAACGGCGATCAATGTTACGTCGCCGTAACTTGGGATCGATACAATAAACCCTTTTGCCGAAGCCCATCTAATTTCATGTCCGGCGCGTGAAGATGTGTCTTTGACATCTAAACGAACGGCGCGAACCTCGTATCTTCCGCTGGCGACAGCATATGAGTAAGTGCGAAACATACTATTGTGGTTATTTGATGTAAATGATTCGCTACCCAGTGTAAACCAATCACCAAGAGGTAAATCCTCATTGTCAATTAGCCTTGCATCAATGCGCCATTGAATGGTTTTATTGTCCATGCCTCCGTTGTTGTTTGCATAATAAAGGCCTCTTTGAAAAGCTACATCAATCTCTATTTTATCGATTACACTTTCTGTCGGATTTAATACAAAAGGTCCGCATACCTCATCTTTTAGCAGTTCTTGCCCGGCAACTTCAGGCGAAGTTACAACATCATCGCGAAACAAGGTATTTTGTTCACCTGGATTAATTATTTGATAAGTAATCTCTTCAAATGAATTAATCGGAGTATCTTCAATTCTTATTTGTTCGATGTTGTATTCACCTTGACCAATGCAATGGAGCTGATAAACATACTGCTCATCATTTACATATCCGTAATAAGGATGACTGGCAAAATCCGGATAAATCAAATGCCGACCGTAAATAACCGGTATTGGACTACCGAGCCTTGCTTGATTACCTTGCGCTTGCAAAGAGTATGTCGGACTTTGTGCCGCTATGGAGTTGGCCGAGCCGGACCCATTAAGCGATGCCCTTGGGGTGGGAACAAATGTATTAACCAAAAAGCTCCCGGCCATAGAGACACCGGCCGCCGCAACGCCACCCCATACAGCACCATAAGCCGCTCCTACAGCACCGCCGGTATAAACAGAAGCAACCACAACGGCCACCATCAAAACAACTTGAATTGGATTTGATGACTTTTTGCCGCCACCGCCTTGTGGCAAAGTGATGAAGCAGACCAAGGATTTCGGCTGAACGGTATCGTTCCAAAACTTCCTGAGGACTGCGGCACCGTCTAT
>CALXUD010000049.1 GCA_944391585.1 uncultured Alphaproteobacteria bacterium
TCTGTTTTATTGGCTGAACGGTTGCGCAAACAATTCGCCGATGATAACGAATTTATTCGGAATTATATTAACGCCGCCAACGCGGGTTAGAAGAAGAAAATTGCAATGATTTTTTGTTGCATTTTTATAAAAAGACAACTATACTGAGCGCAAGACTAATAATGAATTGAAAGGGTATAAAAAATGACACTTCCTTTGATGCCAAAGGCAACAGCGGTCTGGCTGGTTGAAAATACGACACTCTCATTTGAACAAATCGCCGAATTTTGCGGCATGCACTTGTTGGAAATTCAAGCCATTGCGGATGGCGATGTTGCTTTTAACATTATGGGCTTGGATCCGGTTTTAAATGGTCAACTCACAACTGAAGAAATTAAACGGTGTGAAAAAGACGCAAACGCGCGCTTGGAATTAAACAAAAATGAAGAAATTGAAAAATTGTTGGAAAAAGGGGTACGTTATGTTTCTCAATCCAAACGCGGCGATCGGCCGAACGCCATCGCTTGGATTGTCAAAAATCACCCTGAAATGTCTGATGCTCAACTGGTTAAATTATTGCGCACAACGAAATCAACCATCACGGCTATTCGGGAAAAAACATATAAAAACTACAATAGTTTGCACCCGCAAAGCCCCGTCACACTGGGACTGTGCTCCGAAAGCGATTTAAATAAAGCACTGGCATTCTCGGTAAAACAAGTAAAAAAGGATGAGGCATAAAATGTCTGATGCACCACAAACAACTATTGTTCCGGCTGATGGAGGGCGTTTGGCCTCCTATATTGAGCGTATTGAGCGTCTGGAAGAAGAACGTAAAGAATTGGGCGCAGATGTGCGTGAAATTTTTGCAGAAGCCAAGGGAAACGGCTTTGACACAAAAATCATGCGTCAAATCCTGCGGTTACGGAAAATGACGCCGGCTGACCGGGCTGAAGCGGAATTTCTGCGTGATGAATATAAAAAACTCTTGGGAATAGATTAAACTTTATAGTGAGGTCAAACATGAAAAAACAAATTCTCTTTTTAACGGTTGCAGCCTTTGTTTGTGCACTGAATACATCCGCATCGGCGGCTTCTCAAACTGATGGGGAATATATGGATTGGTCTTATGTGCGAGATATGGCGGCCGAACCGGAAAAAAACACATCCGAACCAACGACAACGCCGGAAAAAATTGCCGCTGCTCAAAAAAATAAAAATGATCAGGTTTATATCACGGAAGGAATTATTCCGGTTCCTAAAACCGGAGCCAATGCACCACGAGACTTGGATACCGGTTATGAACAAGCCGTCCAAAATTATACGGCTTCTTTACCAACAACATTGGAAAATGCCGGTTTAAATCAAAAACAAAACTGGAATATTCATCGCTTGACGGAACAATCTATCAAAACAAGCATTCCGGCACCACAACCGGGAACGGTTCAATTTCAATATCCGGTTCAAGTAAAATATCCTGTTCAAATTAAATATCCGGTACAGGTTCAACCGCAAGTAACCGTTCAACGACCGATTATGGTTACCCAGCCGATTGTTGTTCAACGTCCGGTCGTAATGACTCAACCGGTAACCGTTCAACAACCGCCAATGTACTATACGAATCAACCGATTACTATGCAGCAAGCACCAATTTACATGACAAACCAGCCAATGGTTGTGAATCAACAAGCTTACGCTTCGCCTGTCCCGATGACAAATGCGATGCCGACACAATCGGCAGCTCCCATACCACAGCCGATTCAATCTATTACACAACCGCCACAATCCATGATGCAACCCATGATGCCTCTGCAATCAATACCGCCCTTATCACCGGTTCCCCAGCATCCAACACCGATGCAACCGCTGGCACAACAGGTTTCTGTGATGCCTCAGCCGATGATGATGCCGGCTTACTAAATTTTTTGATTGATTTTTAGATAAAAAATTGATATAAAGGACGACACGGAAACATTTTTTCTGTGTCATCCTTTTTTTAAAGGATGAATAAAAATTATTTTCTTTTGAGGATTCATGAAACAAAACCCAAAAAATCGCTACAACGGGCGATATAATAACCGTTCTAATCGTTCTTTAACGCAAAATATCACACGTCATACGGCTTTAGAAAGTACCGGACCTTGCGGGAAATTGCATGGAACAGCTTTACAATTATTTGAAAAATATACACAAGCCGCTAAAGATGCTCTCATTCAAAATGATCGTATTTTGTCAGAAACCTGCTTGCAATTTGCGGATCACTATGCTCGTCTTCAAAATATCGCTATTGAAAATGAACAAATGATGCGTTCATCTAAACGATTAGTTCCAACAGAATCTTCTTCAGAAGAACAAACGACAGAGCCGACTGTTGAAACAACAGATAGTTTGCCGGATTTTGATATCCCCTCTGTTGCCGATACCACATCGGATTTAAATGAGGCAGATAAAAACGTTCAATCTATGGATTTATCCATCCCAATTACCGTAATGCAAGAAAATCATCGCCATCAGGCAAAACGTTCTCAACGACACAACCGACAGGCGAAACAAAAACAATCTGCAGAAGTAATTGATTTATCGATCTCCGCGCCGAATCAAGAACAAGCATAAAAAAATAAAATCATAACGACTTGTTAATAAATTATCCTGTATGATATTTGATGAAGGATTATCATCAAAATGATTATAGAGGAACAAACATATCCAACATCATCCTCAAAAAATCGCTCTTTCATCAAAAAGCGATTGGCATTTTTATTTTTCTTAATTTTAATTTTTTCAGGTTTATTTTGGATTTCAAAACCAGCTTCTTCTCCTGTCCTTCAAACAAGCATTCAGGGAACAAATGACTTGTACTATATTACTTTATACCAAGGAACAATGTCTTTAACGCTTGAAACTGATAACGCTTTATTTTTGGAACCTCTTCAAGCCTTAAGTATTAAAATATTGGACGTATTAAACACGCAACCTACGACCGCCACAAAAGAAGATATGATTTTTGCACTCAACCGTTTTTTATATCCTTATTACATAACGGATATTTTTCTGAACGGAGGTTCTAATGATTCTTGAAAATCCATCCGCTTTTTCTGCTTTTAAAAACATCGCTTCTTTACTGCCGTCTGTTCAAAATAAGCGTACACATAACGCATTGATAAAATTACTACTGGATCAAGGTCGCACTTTTAACAAAACACAAGATTTGATTTTCAAAAGCACGCTGGCCGATTGGGAAAAATACCTGCACCAAAAACAAATCCCGATTGAGACTCTTTACCGAACCGATCAACAACCGATGAAATCAACCGATGCCTGGTGCTTTTCTTACACGCCTGATTTAAAAATTTACCTGATTTTAGAGCAGCCTCTTTCAGCTTTTCTATTACATACATTATTGGGGCAATCACCGACTTTTTCCTCCACACCTACCACTCTGACGGAAATGGAAAAAAATATTCTGCGCGCTTTTTACACTCGGCTACTACACTTTTTGCCACAAACACATCAACAATCCCCTATCCAAATCACCTTTTCTCCAACAGATATTCCAACGGATATTCCAACTTTTTCCTTTGCACTTAAAACAAAAACACAAAGTTTTATTTTTCAATTGATACTAACCCAACCCAAATCGTTTCAAGAACAAACTCTATGGCGAGACCGACTCATCCACCACGTTAAAACGCTGGAAATTCCTTTGGAAGGCAGCTTAACACAAACCTTGCCGCTTTCGGATTTTCTTTCTTTAAAAAAGGGGGATGTAATTTCTTTTTCAGCCCCTTTAAACAACACATCCATCCAATTAAATACGCATTTTTACCCGGTTCTGAAAGGACGTTTAACAATACTCAATTCTGAAAAAAGCCTTCAAGTTGAAACGGAGGAAACATGACTTTTGAAATTTTTCTTAACCTGTTAATCATTGCTCTTCTAACGATTGGGATTATTTACGCGATTGTATTGGAATATCGCTTATCTTCCGTGAAAGAAAATCATCGCAAACTTTCCCAGTTGATAAAACAATTCTATGAAGCATCACATCAGGCACAAAAAGAATTGGTCCGCTTGAAAAATTTGGAAGAAAAGAGCCGGCAAGACTTAAAATTTGATATTGAAAAAGCGGGTTTAATCCGAGATGAATTAAAATATCTGCTCACAAAAGCCGAACAAACAAAAACCATTGAAACATACGGATTGGATGAAACAGAATCTCTTTTTTCATTTAAATCCGCCAATGCTTTATCCCAATCGGAAGAAGAAGTTTTGGCCAAACTTAAATCCGTTAAATGAAAGGAAAACCATGCGCTTTTTTTACTTTTTTCCGCTTTTTATAGCTGTCTGCGCTTTTTCGCTCTGCTTTCGCCTGAACACCTTGTTTGCACAAACAAGTGAAAACTCATATCCCTCATCAAACGGGATTGAGATCTTAACCCAAAAAATTGCTGCTCAAAAAAATCAAAACCTTTTTCCGTCTGCTGGTGATGACACGAATATCGTTTTTGACCTTCCCGCTTCAGATCAAGAAAAATTAACGCAACTGGAAAAAATGCAAAATGCTGCTTATTTAGCCGATATTTACGGCCAAATGCGCCCCAAAGCCGCTGCCCGTATTTTGCAACAATTGGAAAACGATCAGATGCTTTTAATTCTGGCACAGTTAAAACCCTCTGCTGCTGCTGCTATTATTGCTGAAATGCCACCTAAAAAAGCCGGTGCCTTAACGTTGGATTTAGCTACCTATCAAGCCGAAATAAATCATGATTAACCACTGGAAATTTTTCTTTGTTCTTCTCTCTTTTTTATTTCCTTTAACAGGACAGACGACGCCTCTTTGGCTAACACCGAATTCTCTCTTTATACCAATTGAAACGCCTGCCGAAACCGGCACCGCTCTTTTTCAAAAAAACGGAATCTATTATCTGGTATTGAATCAAAAAAAAATTATCCCTCCTGATTTACCCGCCACCGATTTAATTTCAACATTTCAAGAAATTCCACAATCAACCAACGCTACTGTTTTTGCTTTTCGCTTAAATCCGAAAAATCAAGTCGCCCTTTTAAAACCCCATACAAACCAGTGGATGTTGGAAATTACACCTTCCTCTTCAACACCTTCTCTTTCTTTCATTAAAGGGAAAATTACCTCCACTCAACTGATTTTAAATACCCCTCTTGCAGCGGCTCCTGTATGGATTGACTTGCCGGAACAAGAAGAAAAAATCCTTGTTATCCCTTTTCAAAATAACACGGGCGGTTTACCACAATCCCTTGACTTTTTGCGCCTACGGTTGTTAAAAAGTCATCAAGGCATCGCTTTATTTCCTCAAACAAAACTTCAAATTCAATATACTCCTCATCAAACACAACTCATCGGTTCTGCCCCTCTTGCCTCATCCACCGCTTCCTTTCCGCTTTTTCTTCCCTCGGCTGATGCTGCTGATTTTAAACCACAACGCACCTCTCTTATCCGTCGCGCTTCTTTTGCTTCATCAGAAGATCAAGCGCTTTTTGAACAACAATTGGGGATTTTATACCTCCTAAACGGCCAATACCAACAAGCTGCCATCGCCTTTCAAAAAGCACCGCAAACACATCCTTTTTGGCCGGCTTTAAATGCCCTCATGCAACATCAAAATCAACAAGCTTTCTTATTACTTGAAAAAATCACGGATGTTCCTGAAATCACTTATCTTAAAAATCTGCTTTCGGGTCAAAAACAGGCTCTTCCGACTTTTTTAACCCAATTACCTTCACAAATTCAACGCCCTTTTCTGGAAATGGGTATACAAAACGCTTTTAAAGCTTTTGATATTCCACTAGCACAAACCTACTTAAATGCTTTTCAAACTCTGCCTCCAACTCCTGAACAAAAACAAATTCACACTTGGTCTAACTATTGGCTGCGCTTTTTAAGCGGTGATAAAAATCAATCTCCTTTTTTAACACAAAATGCAACCTCTCTTATCTCTTTCACAAAACCGCTTTGGAATCATTTATTTGAAAACGCAGAAATTTATCATTTAGATGATATGGAAACATTGGCTTTCTTTGAAGAGGTGCGCACATTTATGGAACCAAACTTGACACCTCGCGCGCGCCAACAATTAGCGGCCGCTTATCAGCGTATCAATTTACCCCAAGAGGCTGAGAAAATGATGTCTTTTAAAAAGTAGGTCCCATCTCTCCCCATGGAGAAGAGGGTTCTTCCTCCATTTTAAAATATGCCCAAACACCATTAGAATCAAAATTTTCAGAAGGCATACAATTTTTTCTTGGTCGCCCTGCAGGAGGAACAGGTCCAGAACACTTATCTGCAATAACTGTTGAATCAAAAGCATAAGAAGAATTTGATGGAAATTTCACATAATAAAAATTGTCCATTTCAAGTAACATCGAAACTAATTGAGCTATTTTATTTTTATCCCAATTCAAACTTAAATCATCAACAAAAATCCGAGCATATACACCACCAAATTTAATGCTTGTTGGATATGCAAGACCTAAATCAGAAGATTCCTCTTCGTCTGTTAATTCATATAAACGTTTCGCCTCAACATATCCTAAACTAATATGGTTTACTAACTCATTCACTTTATGTTTTTCCATTGCATAACGATACCCGGCAATTCCACCAATGGACAAAACACCAATAATAGCTAAAACCCCCAACATTTCAACCATTGAACGACCTAATTGATTTCTTTTTAACATTTTTATTTTTCCTTTTTTAAGATAAGAATGATCTAAATAGTAGAAGTATTTATTTTTATAAATCAATAAAAATTTACAAGCGAAACATTTTTTGT
>CALXUD010000050.1 GCA_944391585.1 uncultured Alphaproteobacteria bacterium
GGTCCACATGCCTTTTTTACGGGAGGCGGCGACCTTATCACGAATACGCTCACCACTGATTTCTCGTTCAAACTGAGCAAAAGATAAAAGCACATTCAGCATTAACCGTCCCATGCTGTCGGCGGTATTGAAGTTTTGCGTAACCGATACAAATGAGCAATTATGAGCATCAAATATTTCGATCATTTTTGAAAAGTCCATCAGGCTACGGGTCAAACGGTCGATTTTATAAACGACAATCATATCAACTTTGTCTGCCTTAATATCGGCAAATAATCTCTCCAGCGCCGGGCGGTTCATATTGCCGCCGGAATACCCGCCGTCATCATAATGATCGGGAAGAATTTCCCAGCCTTGTGCCTTTTGGCTCATTACAAAATTCTCACCGGCTTCACGTTGAGCTTCCAGCGTATTGAACTCTTTTTCCAACCCTTCATCGGTGGATTTACGGGTATATATGGCGCATCTGACTTTCTTAATCGTTTCCATTATGCACTCCGAAAAATTCTTGGCCGGATATTTTGCGGCCGGTTATCTTGAACGCGATGGCAGACAATGACTTAAAGACTTCGTTGTCCCACTCATAACCGTTTTTCAAAACCTTGACTTTATAGGTTTCTCCTTTGTATTTTTTAATCAGCTCAACGCCGACGGGAACACTGCACTCCGGTTTTGGGGTGTAATCTTCATCCATGTTTTCCAAAAGTTGCCGCGTTTCTCGATCCAACCCGCCAAAGCGCAATTCTTGCAGGCGGTTTGTGATTTGCCAGATATAGAACTCTTTGCGAGTGCACTTGTTCGGTCGATTGAACAAGGTGACATATAAAGAATACATGTCATGGAACGGCATATCCGGAATATCTTCAAGTGCGATGTCTAAGTCCACTGTTCTGGTCATGAGTGACTCCTTTCTTTTTGACACAATGAATGCTCTGTTTTTTACTTTTATCCAATGAAATCTGAGCCTTAGTGCATATTTCTTGCACTTCCTCTTCAAACAGGATCTGTTCGACGACAGGTTTTAAAAGTTCAATCAATTCGTTCATTCTGTTCTCCTTTCATGAGGTAAAAACCCCGGAAGTTGGAAAACGGTCTCAAAAAAATTAAATTTTTTCATTTTGTTCCCTTTCACTGGGTAAATTCCCGAAAATCTGAAAACGGTCTCAAAAAAAATTATTTTTTTCATTTTTTCTCCTTCCATAGGGTAAATTCCCGGAAGTCGGAAAATCCTCCTGAAAAATTTTTTCTTTTTACATGTGGTAAATTCCCGGAAAACGGAAAATGTGCCCAAAAATTTTCAACTTTTTTATAAGTAATTGATTCTGAATGATTCTTTTTCATTTTTCTGTCATCCATATTTCCTTTCATTTGGTCGCCACATGTGGTAAAAACCCCAGAGAACGGAAAAATTTCTCCAAAATTTTCATTTTTTTGTTGTCCTTTCGCATAAGGTAAATCCCCCGGAAGTTGGAAAATGGTCTCAAAAATTTTTATTTTTTATTTTCCTTTCACATGAGGTAAAAACCCTGGACAGGGATAAAAAATCCCCCTAAAAAACAAACTTTTTTATAAGTCGTTGATTTTGAGTGATTCTTTTTTTATTTTTGCTCATCACTATCTCCTTTTGTTTGGTCGCCACATGTGGTAAAAATGCTAAAAGTCGAAAAACGGTCTCAAAAATTTTCATTTTTTCATTCTCCTTTCACATGTGGTAAATTCCCGGAAAACGGAAAAATTTCCCAAAAATTTTCAACTTTTTTATAAGTTATTGATTTTCAATGATTCTTTTTTATTCCACCGCTTAACTCCTTTTGTTTGGTAGCCACATAAGGTAAATCCCCTGGAAATCGGAAAATCCGCCCCCGGCAAATAAAAAAATTTTAATGAAATCGTTTGGATAACAAAAAAGGTGCCGAATTCGACACCATAAATTTTCAAATTATCAAAATTTAGCGGAAGACATTCCTTGGGCAGTTGAAACTATCACTTATGTTCTTTTACCAGCTTTTCATAATCAGCCAGAGCAGATGTTATTTGTTCAATCATTTCTTTTGTTTTGGTTGCAGAAATTCCTATCCTTTGTGCTTCAATGATTAAATCATCATCAGTAATATCAATGCCTTTTTGGTTGACCATGGCGGTTTGTTCACCGTTAATACCGGCTGATTTCGTTAAGTCATAAGCCGGTGCCAGTTTCCAGTTTTTGTTTTCATCAAGCATAAAACTGAAGTTTTTGCTGTGATCATCTTTGTTGCCGGCTTTGACGTTGAATATCATCAAACGAACCATTTGTTCAACATCTTGGTTGTTTTTGGTTAAAAGTTTGGTGAGTTTTAATAAGCTTGCATAGTCAAGGCTGGCTACTCTGAAATCTGCATTGAGCAAACCACAGGCCGAGTGAATATGTATTTTTTGGTTGCCGATACGGTCAAAACGTTTAACCCCGAAATGTCCGTAACTGGTCTTTGAAGGAAAAAGGTATGTTTCAGGCATTACAATTCCGGCATTTTTAGCAATCAGCGAATAAACATATTCATGCAAACCGATATCTTTACGGTCTTTTCTGTTGGAAAATTTAATAAGCCAATGAGAAAAACCGGTTGGAACTTCATTACCGCCATGTATAATTTTGTTTTTATTATCGGAAACAAGGGCTGTTATTTTTGGACGAGCACCACCGGAGGAACCGTTTAATTTCAACAAATCGTCCAACATTTGACCTGTATGCCCCTCTAAGATGATATCGGCATCATCAGCCAGAGAATCTAATTGAACTGTGAAATCTTCAAAATCTTTACTTTCGGCAGGCTCATATTCCAAGGCACCGAAAGGATTTGCACCAATGAGCGAAAGTCTGTCAAGCGGTTTAATTGTATCATAAGACAGGCCTTTTTGATGTAATTTTCTATCAAGCAATAAACATCCCCAGCCATCCGGCAAACTATCATTAAAAAGTCCGAACAAACCGTCGAAAAGCGCGTAATCACCTTCAAATACCTCGTTTTTTAGCGGCAATTTGAAAGGAGAAACATCTATTCCTTCGGCAATAAATTCAGGCGTATACTGAAAAAAGATACGACGATTTTCTTCGGCGAGAATTCCCATAAACAACCGTTTCCCGTAGGCATTGTAAAAAACATTCAGTTTCATTTGATTGATCCTCTTTTCTTTGGTTTAGCCTCATCGGTAAATAGGGATACCGGTTTATTATTGTTTTCAAACAAGCGGTCACATTCATCTAAACAATCTAAAACAAGTGCGATATTTAACAAAGACACAAACGAGATTTCTCCCGTTTTTTCAAATCGTTTGAGTGACGGAGTGCTCATGCCGGCACGCAAAGCAAGTCCGGCTTGGGTCAGATTTTGCGCTAATCGCCTCTCTTTAAGGCGGGAGGCTATTTCAAGCGAAACTTCTTTCGGTGTTTTTAATGATAAAGACATTATATTATCCTCTAATGCTTATTTTATCCATTTATGTATAATATATTATCTTTTACAAAAAGTCAAGAAGTAAGTAATTTTTCATACCTTTAAAAAGATACCGGCCAGACCGGTCTGAGTTTGTATCTATCAGGGTTTCCCGTATTTCCGGGCTTTCTTAAAATTTAAAATCCGAGTGGGTCCTATCCTCCACCAGCTATTAAAAGAGGATGTCCCTATCCTCTTTTTTTTAATCGCTCTCAAAAGTCTTCTGTTAAAAGCCTTAATAGATCACCTAAAGATGATAGATTTTGAATAAAAAAGCTTTTTATTGATAATTTCCATATTTCTTTACTTTATCTATATTCCCCCTTATTAGACTCTTATTATGAACTAAAGAATATGCAAGTAATCTTTAGACATTGACTAGTCTATAATCAAATTTTATTCTTTCAAACTTTAATTAAAACGCCAGTATTTTCTTGCTTTACTTTATCCTCTTTTTAACATACCTTTTTTAAAAGGAGAATTGTTATGTCAACACAAAAAGAATTACGCGATAAATTTATCCAACAAGGTGTTCAATTTATTGATCCAGATACTGTGTATTTAAGTGAAGATACACAAATTGCCTCAGGAACCATTATTGAACCATTCGTCATTATTGGAAAAGGTGTTAAAATTGCAGAAAATTGCACCATTAAGGGATTTTCTCATTTAGAAGATTGCACGATTGAATCCGAAGTTTCAGTAGGACCGTTTGCTCGTATTCGAGGTGGCTCTGTTTTAGCTCAAAAAGTTGGCGTTGGTAATTTTGTTGAACTTAAAAATGCTCATTTAAAAGAAAATGTCAAATCTGCACACTTAACTTATTTGGGAGATTGTTCAATCGGTGAAGACACCAATATCGGCGCCGGCACTATCACATGTAATTATGATGGCTATAATAAACATCACACAACCATTGGAAAGGAATGTTTTATTGGTTCAAACACAACATTCATCGCACCTCTTCAAATTGGGGATAAAGCGCTCATTGCGGCCGGAAGTGTTATTACGCAAGATATTCCCTCCAATGCATTGGCTGTTTCTCGCCCCGAACTAAAAGCAATTCCCAATGGAGCTGCCAAAATTCGTGCCCGTGCACACACTAAACCATAAAAATTATTTTTTTATCTTGACTTAAAGTTAACTCTAAGTGTTAAAACTCATTTTAAGGTGATATAAATATGTTTTTATCCCAAAAGGAGAGATAAAATGAAAAAACATCTATTTGGTATAACTTTATTAAGTTGTTTATGTGCTGCAACACAAGCCAATGCTGCCAGCAATATTTTAGTGGCCTATTATTCAAAAACAGGTAATACGCAAATTGTTGCTCAAGAAATTGCACAAGAACTAAAAGCCGATATATATGAAATAAAACCGGCAAGCCCCTATCCGGCTGATTACCATACAACAACAGAACAAGCTAAAGAAGAAATTAAAAATGGCATTAAACCACCATTGGCCGACGCTCTACCGAATTTGTCGGCTTATAAAGTTATTTTCATCGGCACACCAATTTGGTGGGGGCACATTGCTTCACCGGTACGCACATTTGTTACACAAGGAGATTTTCAAGGCAAAACCGTGATTCCTTTTTGCACACATGGCGGCAGCGGAATTGCCTCCTCCCAAAATGATATTAAAACATTAGCTACCGGAGCCAATGTTTTAGATGGTCGGTGTTTTTATGGCTCTTCTGCGACAAATTCAGCAACAGACATTGAACATTGGCTAAAACAACTAAAATTGAAAGGAAATTAAAATGAAAGTATTATTGATAAACGGCTCACCGCACGTGCACGGGTCAACCCACACGGTTTTATCCGAAATTGCCAATACATTAGCCGCTGAAGGAATTGAAGCCGATATTTATGACATTGGAGATCAGCCAACAGCACCCTGCCGTGGTTGTCAAGCTTGCGCTAAATTGGGTAAATGCATCATTCAAAGTGATAAAGTCAATGAATTTTTAGATATGGCTGCCGCTTATGACGGTTTTATTATTGGCTCACCTGTACATTATGCGTCAGCGTCCGGTGTGATTGTTCCTTTTATGGACCGTGTTTTTTATGCCAATTCTTTAGGGAAACGTAATATCTTTCGATTAAAACCTGGAGCTGCCGTTGTCGTGGCTCGACGGGCGGGCACAACAGCCACATTGGATCAATTAAACAAGTATTTTCAAATCAATGAAATGCCTGTCATTTCTGGACGATATTGGAATATGGTGTTCGGTTCTTCAGCACAAGAAGTTTTGCAGGATACTGAAGGAATGCAAAACATGCGGATTTTAGCTAAAAATATGGCTTATCACTTAAAATGTCGTGCAGCAGCTCAACAAGCCGGCATTCCTGAACCAGAAAAAGAAAGCATAACACCAACTAATTTTATTCGTTAAGGAGGAGTCATGAATATCAAATATCTTTTTTTAATGGTAGGCTGTTTAGCTTATGCCACAACCACAGGAGCACAGGAAATGAAACAAGCACCAATTGATACCGTTTTTGAACAGGGTGAAAAAAATCCCTATGGGCAATTTTTTACCGGACAAACCTATTTATATCGTTTAAGCGCAAATGATCCCGTTTGGAATTCATCTATTGCAAATGTTACATTTGAGCCAGGTGCACGCACAAACTGGCATACTCATGACGGTGGTCAGATTTTACTCGTTTTAGCCGGCGAAGGACGCTATCAAGAACGAGAAAAACCGATTCAAATTATCAAAAAAGGAGATGTTGTACGTATTCCACCAAATATTGAACATTGGCACGGAGCTGCACCTGATTCTTGGATGACGCATATTTCAATTGAAACCAATTTGCCGAATAATCAAGCCAAATGGTTGGAACCCGTCAGTGATGAAGAATATCATTAAATCGGAATAAAAAATGCCCTCTGAAAACAGAGGGCATTTTCCAAAATCAGACGGATTAGTATCCCATACCGCCCATGCCACCCATACCGGCCATTCCGGCATCAGCCCCATGAGAGCAGGAACATTTTTCTTCCGGCTTATCGGCGACCATCGCTTCTGTTGTAATGAGCAAGCCCCCAATGGAAGCGGCTCCTTCCAACGCTGTGCGAACCACTTTAGTCGGATCAATAATACCGGATTTGAACATATCGGTATATTCACCCTTTTGAGCGTCATAACCGGCGTTCACGTCATATTTTTCCAATAATTTGCCAACAATAACAGAGCCATCTACAGCCGCATTGTCAGCAATCTGACGAATTGG
>CALXUD010000051.1 GCA_944391585.1 uncultured Alphaproteobacteria bacterium
ATTTTGAGGCACATTTCATCTAACATTTCTTTCTTTTTCATAAAAATGTCAGCACGTTCTTTTGAAACGCAACCAATATCTATCCCTATCGGGGTTAAACGCAAATCAGCATTATCCGCGCGCAAGGTTAACCGATATTCTGCCCGAGATGTAAATAACCGATAAGGTTCATCAACGCCTAAAGTGGTAATATCATCTACCATAACGCCCAGATAACTTTGTGTTCTGTCAAAGGTTAATTCTCTTGAATCACCCAATGCTTTTAACCCGGCGTTTACGCCGGCAATCAATCCTTGACCGGCAGCTTCTTCATAACCGGTGGTTCCATTGATTTGACCGGCTAAAAACAGGCCTTTTATTTTTTTTGTTTCCAATGTTAATTTTAATTCGCGCGGATCCACAAAATCATATTCAATAGCGTAAGCATAACGCAAAAAGCGCACATTTTCTAATCCAGGAATACTGCGAATAAAGGCCTCTTGCACATCTTTCGGAACAGAGGTTGAAATACCGTTTGGATAAATGGAATTCCCCTCGCGTGATTCCGGTTCCAAAAACACATGGTGTGAATCGCGTCCCGCAAAACGAACCAACTTTGTTTCAATACTGGGGCAATAACGTGGGCCAATAGAAGTGATTTGTCCGTCAAATAAGGGCGCCCGATCCAAATTATCTAAAATAATTTTATGTGTTTTAGGTGTTGTATGTGTGATATAACAAGGCAATTGAACAGGATTGAATGATTTTGTCAGAAAAGAAAATGGCTTAGGAGGCATATCACCGTCTTGCCGTTCGGTTTGGGACCAATCAATCGTATTTTTATCTAATCGGGCAGGTGTGCCTGTTTTCAATCGTCCCAGACGGAATCCCATTTCTCGTAAATCCGGTGTAATTCCCGTACTGGCCGGTTCTCCGAAGCGACCACCGGGAGTTTTTTCTGCGCCAACATGCATCAATCCGTTTAAAAAAGTGCCGGTTGTTAAAATAATACAAGGAGCGTAAATTTCCGCACCGTTTACTCGAATACCATATACTTGATTATTAGCCCATAAAACATTATCACAGGATCCTTCCATAACTGTTAAATGGGGATAAGAAAGCAAAATTTCCTGCATGCGTTTGGCGTAAAAAGGCTTGTCTGCTTGAGCTCTCGGGCCTTGAACAGCCGGTCCTTTAGAGGCGTTAAGCATCCGAAACTGTAAACCGGTTTCATCAATCACCCGCCCCATGAGCCCATCTAAAGCATCAATTTCTTTCACCAAAGTGCCTTTGCCTAATCCACCAATCGCTGGATTGCAAGACATATCGCCGATTGTGTGAATGTGATGTGTGATGAGAAGCGTTTTGGCGCCCATGCGTGCTGATGCTGCACAGGCTTCACATCCGGCATGACCGCCCCCCACAACAATTACATCAAAATCTTTTTTCATGTTATTTACCTATACAAAAATCCCGAAAAATGACGTCCAATAATTCATCAGCTTCTACACGCCCCGTAATGCGTCCCAAAGCACGTGCCGCCAGTCGTAAATTTTCCGCTTTTAGTTCTATTTCAGGTTGATTCAGCGCTTGAGATAATTGCGCAACACACTCATTTAAGGCTACCCGATAACGTTCACGTGTTAAAGCCATTGTTTGACCGATTCCCATTTGCGCTTGTAAAATGGATTTGATTTTTTTCCATAATTCCGGGATACCTTGCCCTGTTTTGGTTGAAATATAAAAACCGTTTTGGGCATTAGTTATTAAATCCGCTTTATTGTAAACAGTTAAAATTTTATCCGTTGGCAAGTCTTTTAAAAAAGAATCGGAAGAGGTTGGTTGCGTTTGATCAATCAAATGAATAATCAAATCAGCTTCAGCGGCTTTTTTAACGGCACGTCGAATCCCTTCTTGCTCAATTTCTTCTCCTGTTTCGCGTAATCCGGCAGTGTCGGCTAAAATAACCGGAAAACCGTCCACGTCCAAATAAGCTTCTACTACGTCGCGTGTTGTACCGGCAGTTGTGGAAACGATAGCCACTTCCTTTTTTGTTAAGGCGTTGATGAGTGATGATTTCCCCGCATTCGGAACACCTACCAAAGCAATTTGAAAACCTTCCCTCAATTTTTGTCCGCGCTTTTCATCATTTAAATGCGCCTCGATTTGAGAAATTAAAGATTGAATATGGGTCTTAATCTCATCTTGCTTTTCGGGAGGAATATCCTCTTCAGGAAAATCAATAAAAGCTTCTAAATATGCCATATCATGTACTAAGTGTGCTCGCCATTCTTCATATAATTTAGCTAAATCACCATCCATTTGACGTAATGCTTGCGCTTGTTGCTGTTCTGTTGTGGCATGAATTAAATCCATCAATCCTTCGGCTTCGGTTAAATCCATTTTCCCATTTATGACAGCGCGTCTGGAAAATTCTCCCGCCTCAGCCGGTCGAAAATCAGGCAAGATGGATAAAGCTTGCATCACGGAATTTAAAACCGCTCGCCCTCCATGAATTTGTAATTCCACGACATCTTCGCCGGTAAAACTGTTTGGCGCCTTAAAATAAAGAGCTAAAGAATGATCCAAAATCCGATTCCCGTTTTTAAGGCACACATAATGAGCATATCGGTTTTTAGGTGCTTGAAGTCCTGCTAATTTTTGAAGCGCTTTTATGGCATTTTTGCCGGAAATACGGATAACCGCTACACCGCCAATACCGTGTCCGGATGAAAGCGCATAAATCGTGTCTGTCATGTTGTAGGCGGATTCCATCTTAAATCCCTTTTAAAATTTTCACAAATTCTGCCCGAACCAAATCAATGTTTTGTTTTTTTTCGGAGCTGGTGATAAGAACGGTCGGATAGCAGGCCACATGTTTACTTGCAATTTCTTGTGTTTTCTTTAATACATCATCTGCGGCTGTTTTGGAAATTTTATCCATTTTCGTCAAAATGATTTGATAGGTGACGGCCGCCTTGTCCAGCATCTTCATAATGTTTAAATCAACCTGTTTAATCCCATGGCGTGCATCAATTAATAAAAAAACACGGCGTAACTGAACCCGTCCTTTTAAATAAGCATGAATGAGCCGTGTCCAAACCTGAACGTTTTTTTCTGGTGCGGCGGCATATCCATAACCGGGCAAATCCACAATATAAAACAAATCGTCCAGCTTAAAATAATTGAGCTGTTGCGTCCGTCCCGGGGTGTTGGAAGCACGTGCTAATCCGCTAATTCCGGTTACCGCATTTATGAGGGAGGATTTACCCACATTACTGCGACCGGCAAAGGCGATTTCAGGAAGGTTGTCCATCGGCAGTTGGTTAATGTCGGCAACACCCAAAACGAACGACGCCTTTTGTGCAAAAAGGCGGTTCCCTTCTAAAATCAATTCGTCTTGAGTTGGCTCACTCATCTTATACCCCGACTTTTTTCATGATATATTTTTGTTGAGCAATGGAAAGGATATTGCTCCATGTCCAGTAAATCACTAATCCGGAAGCAAATTGACCTAACATAAACATGAACACAATCGGCAAGGCTTTCATCATGTTGGCTTGTGTTTTATCCGTTGGTGCCGGACTTAATTTTTGTTGAATATACATGGTTAAACCCATTAAAACCGGCCACACACCAATATCTAAGAAAGATGGAATCGGCCAATTCAAATAACCGAACAATGTGAAAACAGAGCTGGGGTCCGGCATGGATAAATCCTGAATCCAACCAAAGAACGGCGCTTGTCGCATTTGAATGGAAACGGATAACACTTTGTAAAGAGCAAAGAATACCGGAATTTGAATGAGAAGTGGCAGGCAGCCTGCAGCCGGATTGACATTTTCCCGCTTGTAAAGTGCCATCGTTTCTTGTTGAAGACGCATTTTATCGGTTCCATAACGTTCTTTCAGTTCATTAACTTTTGGTGTAATTTTGCGAATTTTAGCCATGCTTTCATAAGATTTTGTTGCCGTGCGCAATAATGCAATCCGAAGCAAAGTTGCAAAAATCAAAATCGCAACACCCATATTTCCCACCATGGCATATAACCAGTATAAGAAATATAGGAATGGCTTTGTTAAAAAATAAAACCAGCCGAAATCAATTGCTAAATCAAAACGAGGAATGTTTAATTCTTTTTGATAAGCGTTGATAAGCTTCAATTCTTTAGCACCTGCAAACAGGCGTGTTGTTTGCGTTATTTGTCCTCCTACAGGAATTGTTTGAGTCGGTGTGGTAAAAGAAGTAATGTATTTTTTATCTTGATGCTTAAAAGAAACATCCGCGGTTTGATTATTCTCCAAAATAAAAGAAGTCAGCCAGTATTTATCTGTAATCCCCATCCAACCGCCGGTTGTTTCTTTTGAAAAATCATTTTCCCGAATATCAGCATATTTTTCTTCATAGAGTGTTTGATCCAACACTCCGACAAACCCTTCATGTACGCCGGAAATTTGAGGTTCTTTTTCTAAGGTGCGTTTGATTTGACCATTTAAAGCCACATTAATGGGAGTTTGTTTTAAATTGTAAACCGTGTCTTGAATCGTGAACATATAATCATTGTCCAAATGAAGAACACGTTCAATGCGCATGTCATTGTTTTCCATTTTTAAAACAACCGGTTCAAACGGCGTTAATTCATTGGCGCTGATTGTCCATTTCTCATTGGTGGTTGGTACTTGCGCATTGTTGGAAAGCCATTGTAATTGTGTCGTATAATCTTTTGGATTTAATAACTGAACATCGGGAGAATCCTTTTTAATTGTTTCTTTATATTTTAAAAGAGAAAGGGAATCTAAACCTGTTTTTGCTAAATTGATTTCTCCGGCTACGGCATTATTGCGTACTGCTAAAGTTGGCTCTTCAAATGATGTGGCGCTTTCGCTCAATAATGGTTCAAGAGGTAAATTGGAATCAATTGGTTCATTAACGATAACGGGTTTCAAAGGTGTTTGCATTGCTTGCTTTTGAGAGGGGAAAATCCAATCTACCGCAAATAAGGCAATCAATACCAAAATCATTGCCAAAAATAAACTTTTTTGATCATTATCCGTAAACTTTTTTAATTTAACCATTATTTTCCCTTTTTTATAATTTTTTTAATAACAAGAGGTGGAACCGGATCATAACCCGATCCTCCCCATGGATGACATTTTAGTAAACGTTTGGCGGTCAATATAGCACCTTTTAAAGGACCGTGCAAGTAAAAAGCTTGCTTCGCATATTCGGAACAGGTGGGAATAAAACGACATGTATGTGGTTTTAAAGGGGAAAGGCACACCTGATAAAATCGAATCAAAAAAAGACAGATAAAACGCATTATTGAACCAGACTAAGAGTATAACGCAAATCTTTTCCGAGCATTTCAAAATCACGATCAAAAGCGCTTTTGCGACCTATTAAAACATATTGATATCCCTTTTTTGCATGTTCGGGAAAATTTTGAGACACAAGAGCCCGTAGCCGTCGGCGAATGCGATTGCGAATTACAGCTTTACCCAATTTTTTGGTGGTGGTAAAACCAACCTGAAAGGTTGTTGGATCATTGACTTTCAATGCTTGCAAAATAAGGCCAGAAGAAACAATCTTCTGCCCTTTTTCTGCAATTTCTAAAAATTGTGAACGCTTTTTTAGTCGGGTCGGTTGCATAACTGCCTCCCCACAACTTAAAAACTAAGCGCTTAAAACTTTGCGGCCTTTACGACGACGCGCATTTAAAACAGCTCGTCCGCCATTTGTAGCCATTCTCGCACGAAAACCGTGTCTTCTTGTGCGCACCAGCTTGCTGGGTTGATAAGTGCGTTTCATAACAAATCTCCATTTTTTAAATTATTCTGGGTCGTCTTATATCTTTTTTTCAAGAAAAAGTCAAGAAAAATTTTTATAATTATTAAAATCCTTTATTTATTGGCAAACATTTTATTTTGTGAAAAAGTAATGACAGAAGTAATTTTATTTTCAAAGAAAGGGTTTATACATGAAATCTCAAGCAGGTCGTTCAATGGTTGAAATGTTGGGTGTTTTAGCAATTATCGGTGTTTTATCAATTGGTGGAATTGCTGGATATCAAATTGCGATGGAAAAATATAAAATTAATGAAGTAATAAATGCA
>CALXUD010000052.1 GCA_944391585.1 uncultured Alphaproteobacteria bacterium
CAATAGCAAATTTAATCCATTGATCATCCTCTGCACCGGAAATACCTCCCTGCCCGACATATGTTGCGATCACTTCTCCCAAACCTGCTGCGATCGGGTTTTTATTTTTCATCCATTTTAATTGATATTCATATTCATATCCGCGACCTGGTTCCAACGGCTTTTTGGGTAGAAACATCGCCACCACATTATCATGAATTTCTTTATCTGAAGGAATTTCAATCAATTGAACAATACCTGGACCAAATGGCTTAAGAGGTTGTACCCAAATTGTTGGGCGATCTTCATAAAATGCTTCAAAATCCATATAATGTGTTGCATCTCTATCTCGTTGGAATAAACCAAACCCCTGCACGTTTTCATCTTCAAAAGAACTTATCCGCATTTTGGGATTATTATCTAGCGGCCGCCATAACCATTCGCCTCGACCGTTATGAATAAGTAAACCATCCGAATCGTGTACTTCCATTCTATAATCAAAAAAGCGATTTTTGGTGTTTTCACCAAACAAATACATACTGGTTAATGGAGCAATGCCTATTTTTTCAATCGGTTCTCGTGGAAATAAAATCATTTTAACATTTATCCGCGTTGTCTGTCCCGGTTTTATCGTAAAAGCATAAGCCCCTGTTATTCTTGGACTATCTAACAACGCAAAAATTTGAACTTCTTTATCAGAAGCCTTTGGTTTTTGAATCCAAAAAGTTGTAAATTCCGGGAACTCTTCACCGCTCAATAATCCTGTGTCAATAGCTAACCCTCGCGCAGAAGCACCATATTTTTGATCAACACCTAATGCTCTAAAATAGCTTGCTCCCAAAAAACTAATTAACTCATCCAAATAGTTTTTCGTATTAAGTGAATAATGCAATCGAAATCCAGCATATCCTAGATTTTGAAACGGTGAAATAGGATGATCAGATTGCAAAAAAGCTAAAGAATCATATAAAAATGGGTGGACCTCTTGATTATCAATTTCATAAATATGAACAGGTCTTTTAAATAAAGAACCCAAATGGAAAAATTGAATTTCAAAAGGCAAATTTTGTTGATACCAGGGTCCTTTTTCACGTAAATAACGAATAGACCGATAAGTGTCATAATTCATCTCATCTAATTCTTTTGGTAATGATGCGTTAGATTGTTTATAAGTTTCAGAAGATACATTTTGCGCCATTTGCACAACATCGGCAAAAGAAAAGGCGTATGTCTGAAAAGCGCTCATCAATAAAAATAATATTATTAAAAAATATCTCATCTTGATTCCTTCCTCATTTTTTAATTGGCTTTTTTAATGAAATGCCCAATAAAAAAGAAATGTCATCAATAGAGGAAGCGTTATAAAACAAAATGCCACTCCGCGATGGCTTTTTCGAAATGCATTTAAAGCAAATATTACACTGCCAATAAAAATAGGGTCTATTAAAACAGAAAAAACTTCATATCCCGACTGTTTCTCTAAAATCGGGAAAGAGGGATTGCGCAAGACGAAATAAAAAATGATATCGACAATTAAAAGCGCACAAAAAACAATAATCTGAAATCCGAACAAATTCATTTTTTTCCTTTAGTAGGGGTTCATTTTATCGTTTTTCAAAATAAAAATCAAGTTAGAGAAGATTTTATTTTCGCTTTTTCAAATCCATTGCAATAGAATTGATACAAAAACGCTTCCCAGTAGAGGTTGGACCATCATTAAAAACATGTCCCAAATGACTACCACAATTCGCACATAACACTTCTGTTCGACGCATACCGTGTGAGGTATCTTCTGCAAAATGAACATGATTAGGAATGGCTTGATCAAAAGCTGGCCAGCCGCATCCGGAATCAAATTGAGCGTTTGCCTCAAAAATCGGATAGGTGCAAGCAGCACATACATACACACCGCTTTTAGCGGGCTTTAAATATTTTCCTGAAAATGGACGTTCCGTTCCTTTTTCCAACAAAACAAAACGTTGAGCGGCATTTAATTTTTTTTTAATGAGTGGCATGAAAATAATCCTTTTTTTTCTAAATAATGTTGATGATATTCCTCTGCCGGGAAAAAACGAGGGGCTTCAATAACTTGCGTTAAAATCGGAGCAGAAAATTGTTTTATATTCATTTTATCTTTGATAATTTTTAAAGCTTGTCGACGTTGGTTTTCGGTTGTGTAAAAGATAACCGATCGATATTGTGTACCAATATCAGAGCCTTGACGGTTTAAAGTAGTCGGATCATGTTGTTCAAAAAAAAAGTTTAATAAACTACCATAATCCACTACAGAGGGGTCAAAAACGATTTCAACGGTTTCAGCATGTCCCGTTTGCCCAGAACAAACATCTTTATAAGTTGGATTAGATAATGTTCCGCCCATGTATCCGACTCGCGTTTGAACAACACCCGGCAGTCTATCAAAAAATGCCTGCATTCCCCAAAAACACCCACCGGCAAAATAAGCTGTTTCCATTTTAAACTCCTTTCTCTACCTAAATCATATATAACCATTTTTTCAAAACTCAAGAATTCATCAAAAAACACTTGTTTTTTAAGCATGGAATACGTATCTTAAAAGAGCATAGCAAAAGGAGTCTCATATGAAAAAACTCGGTAAAATTTTATTATTTATTTTAGGGCTATTGGTTATTTTACTGATTGCCGTTTATTTTAGTTTAGGGATGATTGTGAAAAAAGTCGTAACCGGCGTTGTACCATCCCTTACACAAACAACAGCTACTATTGATAATGTAGATTTATCTTTATTCAGTGGGCGAATTGCTTTTTCTGATTTTTCTATCGGAAATCCGACTGGCTTCAGTGATCAGAATGCTTTCCAAATTAAAAATGTGTTGATTGAATTTGATCCAAAATCTATTTTAACAAATACAATTGTCGTTAATAAAGTATCGGTTGATGGCACGCAAATTACAGCAGAGCTCAACCAAAAAGGAGATATCAATTTAAATACGTTATATCAAAACATTAACGCTTTTACAAACAAAGGAACCGCAACACCGGAAAAAGCAAAAACTGAAACACCGGCCACTCAATCTACACAAAGTGGTAAAGGTGTATCGTTAAAACAATTATCTGTAACAGATTCTGCTATTAATTTAGTTGTTTTAAAACAAAGCATGCAAATTCCATTGCCCAACATCAATTATGTTGATCAAGGGAAACGCCGTTCAATTTCCGAAACAATTGCCTTAATTGTGAATAAAATCACAAAAGAATCTTTAACGGCGGTTCAAAAATCCGGACAGGAGTTAATTAACAAGCAATTAAAAAACATCCAAAAAGCGACTCAAGAAGCTGCTCAAAAACAACTAGACAACATTAAAAATCAAGCGGCAGAAAGCTTGAGTGAAGGTGTTAGCGGGTTGAAAAATTTATTTAAATAGCAGAAAAAAAGCTCTTATATTAAACATAAGAGCTTTTTTTTATTTTTTTTCAAAAATCATTTCCTGCCCGTTAGACGTTTTTAAAAGTAATGTATTATCCGTCATCTCAAATGAATTTACCTGTGCCAAAAATTGAAAATAATCAGACTCTACTTGCATTGCTTCTTGTGGCCCCATCATCATAGTAGATCCAATCGGTCCAAATGTAATTTGATTTTTGTTTTGTTCATAGGGACCAAAATAACGATTCACGACCTGCCCTGCAATCCGATGTTCCCCTTTTATAAAATCCAATGAAATCACCGTTCCATTGGGAGCGATATATTGATATTCATTTCCTTCTAAAGAAACAGCTTTTTGTCCACAAGCAACCAATAATAACCCTGAACATAAATAAATCCATTTTTTTTGCATTCTTTTCCTCCTTCCAGTTCTATATAGAAATCAATATGGTTTTTTGCCAGCTTTTTGATACCATTTTTGCATCACCTCATTAGACAGCGGCGAAATAAGACGATGTAAATGTAATATATCTTTTTCATAGAACACCTTATCCCGAAATCCAATTGCATCGGCATCTAATCGGTCAGAAGAATAATATACCTCAACAATGTTCGCCCATTTGATGGCATTCAAGCACATCGGACAGGGTTCACAAGACGTATATAAAACACATCCCGTTAAATCAAATGTCCCTAATTTTTGACAAGCTGCGCGAATACACATAATTTCAGCATGCGCTGTCGGATCATTATTCGGCACCACCATATTATGTGCACGTGCAACGATTTTTCCCTCTTTCACAATAACCGCGCCAAAAGGAGAAGAACCAGTTTCAACCGATTCTAAACTCTCTAAAATCGCTTCTTTTAAATATGTTTGATGTATGCTCATGCTTTCCTCCTAAATGGTTTTAGTTTAACATGCTGTTAAAAACTCTTCAAGACTCTTTTCTTCTTTTTTTAGGAAAATAATCCTATTTTTCTTGACATTTTTCTAAAATTATGTTATAATGCTTCTTAGTTAGCAGGAAGAATTGTATCTCCTGCTCACTTAAAGGCGCCGATTAAAGGCGCTTTTTTTATGTTCTGCCAAGCGATAATGCTCTTTTCTATATCAAGGGAAGAGCATTTTTGCTGGCTTTTTTTTAACAAACCTTGGAGGACAAAAAATGACATTAAATGTCGAAGTTAATGAAAATAAAACCCGCATCCAATATATTGCAGACGGGGAAAATAAAATGTTTGATTTTCCATTTAAAATTTTCAATCCGGAAGATTTAGTGGTTTATTTCGGCGATACTGTGCAATCATCTGATCTATACAGTGTTGAAATTGATTCGGAAAATCAAAATGGATCTATTCTTTTTGCGACAGCACCGACAGCCGGTACACGAATTACTTTATCACGTGAATTAAGCATTGAGCGAACAACCTATTTTCAAGAACAACTAGCCATTCGTCCCAAAACATTGAATCAGGAATTGGATTATCAAATTGCCTGCACACAACAATTAGCGGATGCAGTTAATCGAACAATGATTCTTCCTGTTTACAGTAATGATAAAAACATTTCTATGGTTTTGCCGGAACCACAAGCAGGCAAAGCCATTTTATGGAGTTCTGATGGAACAAAATTAGAAAATTCCAGTATTGAAATTAATAACTTAACCTCCCAAATGCAGTCTCTGGTTGAACAAGCTACAACTAGCGCCCAAATAGCGACTGAAAAAGCAAACATTGCGGCAGAAGCTCTTGAAAATATAACTATTCCTATTCCAAGCAGTTCTGATTCCGGTAAATTTTTAACAACAGATGGGTCAATCAGCTCTTGGGCAACTGTACCGCCCCCAGCCGAACTTGCAAACAAAGCAAACACAGATTTAAGTAATGTCAGTAGCAATTTGGATTATGTGGTAGAAAGTTATCAAAATGGAACAGATTGGTATAAAATTTATAAATCTGGTTTCGTAGAGCAAGGGGGAGTTTCCTCAACAGGAACAACAGTTAATTTCTTAAAAGCCTTTGCCAATACAAATTATTCAATTACAGGCAATGAAAAATTATCAAATCAAACAAACCCATGGGCAAACACCAGCTTTAAAGCGATGAACTGCACCGTAAGTGGATTTTATTGTTATTTATCTAACACAAATAGTCAAAACAACATCTCCGCAACCGTTTCATGGAGAGCGTGCGGTCAAGGGGCAACAGAATAAGAAAGGAAACCAAAGATGAAAATACAAAAACCATATACAAATCAGCAATATGCAGAACTGGCAATCTATTGCAATCAAAACAATTGTCATATTGAAGATAAAGAAACTTATTTAGAGTCAGTAGCCAATCCACCTGCTCCAGAACTGACATATGCACAAAAGCGGGTAGCTGAATATCCTGATATGGCAGAATATTTGGATGCCATGGTCAAAATCAATTCGGGAGATGAGACTTTTGTTCAAGCGGGTCAAACTCAATTAGCAACGTATATTGCCGATTGTTTAGCCGTTAAAACAAAATATCCCAAGAATTAAACTTTTATCAGCCCGAACAAATCGGGCTGAATTTATTTTTTGAATCCTAACAGAAAGTCTATCATTTTTTTTAAGTAATGATTCCATAAATCAACGCCATATCCATTTTCATGCACCCATACTTTTCGTCCGGCAAAGTGTAAAATAACCGGATATTTACATAACCTATCTAA
>CALXUD010000053.1 GCA_944391585.1 uncultured Alphaproteobacteria bacterium
GTTGTTGGATTTGATGATGACAATGTGATAATTGATGTTGGATTAAAATCTGAAGGTAAATTACCTGTTGCTGAATTTGGAGCAATGGAGTTAAAAGTAGGAGATATCATTGATGTTTTTGTTGATCGTTATGAAAACAAAGAAGGAAGTGTAGTTTTATCTCGAGAAAAAGCTCGCCGTGAAGAAGCTTGGGGTGAATTAGAAAAATCATTGGCAGAAAATCAACATGTTATTGGAACAATTTT
The DNA here is from genome assembly GCA_944391585.1 of uncultured Alphaproteobacteria bacterium. Taxonomy (GTDB): domain Bacteria; phylum Pseudomonadota; class Alphaproteobacteria; order CAAHEQ01; family UBA3637; genus CALXUD01. Next base: position 246 of record CALXUD010000053.1, read on the forward strand.
TGGCCGTGTTAAGGGTGGTTTTACAGTCGATTTAAATGGTGTAACAGCTTTCTTACCGGGGTCTCAAATTGATGTGCGTCCAATTCGCGATGTCACCCCGTTAATGGGTGTAGCACAACCATTTGCTTTATTAAAAATGGACAAAGTTCGGGGAAATATTGTTGTTTCTCGTCGCGCAGTTTTAGAAGAATCTCGTGCTGAACAACGTTCTGCAATGATTAAAAATCTTTCTGAAGGTCAAACGGTCGAAGGAACTGTTAAAAATATCACAGATTATGGTGCCTTCATTGATTTAGGTGGTGTAGATGGGTTGTTGCATGTGACAGATATTTCTTGGAAACGGATTACCAACCCGGCTGAAATTTTGTCTGTCGGACAAAATGTGAAAGTTCAAATTATTAAATTTAACACGGATACGGGTCGCATCTCTTTGGGGATGAAACAGTTGGAGAATGACCCATGGGTGGGTATAAATGAAAAATTTGCTGTTGGTACACGTCTAAAAGGAAAAGTAAGTAATATTACGGATTATGGAGCTTTTATTGAATTAGCACCGGGGATTGAAGGTCTTGTCCATGTTTCTGAAATGAGCTGGACGAAAAAGAACGTTCATCCAAGCAAAATTGTTTCTTTAAGCCAAGAAGTGGAAGTGATTGTTTTGGATGTTGATGAATCCAAACGTCGCATTTCTTTGGGAATGAAACAAATTCAAGAAAATCCATGGAAGGCTTTTGCCGAAACACATAAAGTCGGCGATATCATTGAAGGTGAAGTTAAAAACATCATTGAATTCGGTGTGTTCATTGCCTTGAATGATGAAATTGACGGGATGATTCACTCCTCTGATTTATCTTGGGATAAAGCAGGCGAAGAAGCGATTAAGGAATACAAAAAAGGTCAAATGGTCAAAGCCAAAATTTTGGATATTGACGTTGAAAAAGAACGTATTTCTTTGGGCGTTAAACAATTAGAAGCTGATCCGTTTGAAGGTTCTGCCGAAAATTTGAAAAAAGGCGAAATAGTTACATGCATTGTATCTGCTATTTTGGATAACGGCATTGAAGTTGATTTGAACGGCATTAAAGGCTTTATCAAACGTGCTGATTTGGCAAAAGACAAATCTGAACAAAAACCGGAACGGTTTGCGGTTGGTGAAAAAGTGGATGCCAAAATCACAGCATTTGATGCTAAAACGCATAAGTTAACTTTGTCTATCAAAGCGCGTGAAGTGGCTGAAGAAAAAGCGGCTATGGCTGAATTTGGTTCCGCTGATTCCGGAGCTTCTTTGGGTGATATTTTAGGCGCTGCGTTGGCAAAGAAGAAAACTTCTAAAAAAGCCGAAAAGGCTGAAGGCGAAGAAAAATCAGCCAAAAAGCCGGCGGCCAAAAAAACAACCAAAAAAAAGAAAGCTGAAGAAACGGCTGAATGATTTTTGGATTAAAAATAAAAATCCCGAATTAAAATTCGGGATTTTTTTATTAATTAAAAAATTAATTTATGAAATCTATAGAGGAATAGAATCAATTAATTATTTAAAAATTGAGAAAATGATTATTTTTTAAGAGAAAAAAACTTGCATTTAATTGGTAAAAAAATTATGCTTAAAACGGAGATGAAAATGAAAAAAACAATAATAATCTTTTGTGTTGTTTGTATCTTTTTAGCAGGATGTGGGCGTATGTCTAAACCTCAAGCCCCGGAGGGATCTACATATCCGGCTCATTATCCTTCTTATTAAAAAGTTATAGTCGCTCGCGTTCTGTGATTTGCGTTGAAAATTTAAGACGTTGTCGACGAATGCATTTATTAGGATAAAGCATTTGAACAATATCTTGCATTTCTTCAGGTAATTTGCAAAAAGCGGCTTCTCTATAAATGTAAGGAATGGGAAAACGTGCCTCTGCTACGGCACCGGCAATACAAGCAATCGTATCACTGTCGCCGCCAATGGAAATAGCATTACGAATAGCATCCTCAAAGGATGTCGCCTCTAAAGCACAAATCAATGCTTCTGGAACTGATTTAGTGCAAGAGACATAAAATTTATCATACTGAGTTCGAATTTCATCAACAGAGCGATTCATATCATATCCATATACATTTGATAAGTGCGTGCGAATTTGCTGAATAGGCTGTCCATTGCGACAAGCATGCACGGTTTCAATAAAAGCATGTACGGCAGCGATACTATCTGGGTGATTATGTGTTTGTTTCGTGATATCATCTGCTATTTTAAGAGCTTGCGTTGTTTCTTGAATTAAATAAGCTAATGGCGGCATTTTCATTACGGCGCCATTTGTTTTTCCCTCATAAGGTCTCATATCAGGATTTTGAATCCAAAGTGTAAATTTTTTTGAAAACCCAGTAATAGGTAAGTATTTTTTCCCCCATTTTCGCATGGTTATAGAATATTCTTTATTGTTCAATAAGCAATCAGCCACAGCCATCATACAAACAGTATCATCTGTAAAAGTGGATTGCGCGGAAAAGAGCTGAAAATCCTTTGTTTTGATATTATTTCGTTCGTAGATTGAACCGACAATGTCGCCGATAATAGCTCCGAGCATATTTTCTCCTTATTCTAATAAACAATATACGGGTGCATGGTCAGATGTTTTTTCCCATCCACGAACTTCTTTATAAATACCGCTGTTTTTTAAGTGGGTTTGCAAATCATTTGAAATAAAAATTGTATCTAATAACATTCCCCAATTTTTGGACCAAGCTCCCATTTGAAAATCCCAAAAGGAATAAAAATGCTTTTGTGGATTAAAATAGCGCACAGTATGCGTTATTGGTAAATCCGTCAAATTTTTGAAAGCCTCTCGCACGATGGGCAACATCAATGCGTTGGAGCGATATCCATCAGGATTATAAACATCTGTATCTTTTTCAATAACATTAAAATCTCCGCCCAAGATAATCGATTTACCTGATTGAATCAATGTTTCAATATGTTGCGTTAAATAAGCCATCCATTTTAATTTATAAGTGAGGCGAGTAGTATCATTTGGATTTTTTTCCGGCGGATTGCCATTGGGCACATAAACAGAAATATAATGAATATTTTCGCGTCTGACTTCTATAAAGCGCGCCTGATAATCCAAATCACAGTTAGGCAAACGATCATTAACGAGTTCCATTTTTTCTTTTGATAAAATCGCGACCCCGTTATATGCTTTTTGACCGGCAATAAGGGATTGATATCCTAATGTGTCTAATGCCATAAATGGAAAGTTTTCATCGGTTGCTTTAATTTCTTGCAAAAAAACAATATCGGGCTGATAGGTTTTTAAAACCTTTTCTAAAGCGGGCATTCTGGCGCGAATACTGGCCACATTCCAAGACATGATTTTCATAAATTCACCTTTTGATACAGTATGGATAAAATTTATTCAGAAGGCAAATAAAATTTTGCATTTTTGTTTTTGTTATGTTATGAAACAAGATATGAAACGAGAAAATATTTTATTTTTACTGGCTTTAATGGTGTCATTGCCAGCAGCAGCTAAAATTCAATGTAATCCGGTTATTCCTAAAATAAATATTGTTTTTAAAGAAAAACCGGTAACTTACAATAATACGTTATCTCGTGCTGAGTTTTTGAAACGAGCACGTGGAGATCAATCTAATGCTATTGGTCTAACGGTTGCGGAAATGAGTATTGGCCAAAGTTTCGCCTATCAAACTGAAAGTTCAATTCAAGGAGCGTGCTCATTTGTAACGGGAATTAATTTTGAAATTGGTTATAATACGTTGGATGTGTATATTGATAAAAAGTATAAGCCGGGTTCTTGTGCTTATCAAGTTGTAAAAGAACATGAGGATTATCATGTTGAGGTGGCTCGTCAAGCATTGCAATTTTTTGAACCAGATATTCGGGAGCGCTTAAATCAAATGAAAGATAAGTTGCCGGTGGCTTATGGGTATACAGCTGAAATGTCTGAAATGGAAATAAAAAACAAATTAAATAGCTTGTTCCAAAAAGAAATTATGCCATTAGTGCGTCATATCAATCAAAAGATTGATGAAAAAAATGCCGAAATAGATACGCCTCAATCTTATGCTGAAACACACGCTTTGTGTCGTGATTGGTAATTATTATTTTGCTTATTCCTTTTTGTTTTGAAGCTGTTTGATAGATATGATTGGTTTCTCAGACCAAGTGTTCCTTCCCAAATCATATGTGCAAACATTTTCTAAATTATATTTTTTCAAATATTTTTCCATACCGATTAAGTATTTTTCTTCATTTAAACGAAATAATCCAAATGAAGACCAATCTTTTGGAAATTGTCCGGAATAACCATTGATCGTTTTGAGTTTAAAATGTGTTGCTATTTCCCACGCATCTAATTGATATTTGTAAGGTGCTTTTCTCCCTTTTGTATCTATCAAATAGAAAGCTTCGCAAGAAGAGGGAGGTTGTGGAATATTTTCTATAAAACTTTCGCGCTCATGCGTATACCAACGATCATTCCTTTTATGTAAATTTTCAGCCCATAAGAAAAAACATAATAAAATCAAAATATAGGACTTGTATTTTTGACTAGCTATTTGAGAGGATAATGATTGAAATAATATTGCTAATAAAATTGAACATGGTAATGTTAAAAACATTAAATATCGCGAAATTGCACGTATACTGTCAGCACCGGGAACGTAAGCCCAAATAAAATACCATAATGAATATTCAGATGCTGTTTTAAATAATAAAATAAAAGAAAATAAAATGGCCAAACTCCAAGCAGCTTTTAAGGGGAATTCACGTTGTCGGTTTAAAAAGTAAATGAATAGAAAATAAAAACAAGACAGAAAAATCAATATTAATGTTAAAAATGGGAAACCAACTTGTAATTCCCCGCCATAAGGACGAGAAGAGGGAATAATTTGGTTGATAATTTTACCATAAAGTAAATTATCGGGAGATAAATTAATAAAATCAGCGAATGTTGGTAACATGAGTTGAACAACATCATATGGGCGAGGTCCGAATGTTTGAGCGGTTGGTATATAAATAGAGATGAACGGTGCCATGATAAATACGGTCAATCCCAAATATGCGAGACATTCCAATATATTGTATTGAATGAAATGAATAAGAGCTTTTATATCAGTTGGTTTTAAAATAAGATATGCTAAACAAACAAGACCGGCAAAAAGAGCCGTAAAAAAAGCAGTATAAAAAGAAGTATAACAAATTAAGGCATACCAAATAATGGAAAAACAAGCAAAACGAAAGCGTTTATCTTCATTTTGAATATTTTCAAAAAAGTTGGTGATTCCCCATAGTAAAGCCGGGACCAATGAAATGGCAATAAGTTGTGTATGGCCTAGTTTAACGGAATAAGCATTACTGAAACTGAATAAAATCACACCCAACAAAGAACAAATCGTTGATAAGCGTATCTTTTTCAACAAAAAGAAAAAGAGGGTTAGTGTGCCGAAAAGATGGGTTAAAATTAAAGCTATTTTTCCGCTGAGCCAAATGTTAATGCCAAAGAAACGACATAAACTGTATGGAACGGTAAATCCGACATTCATATCGGAATAACTGATGGTATTTTGATAAGGATAAAACATTCCCAAATCCGCAAAATCTTTTATACCATGTAAAAATTGCCAAATATGCTCCATAATTAAGATATTTAAGCGGGCATCGCCATCATCACCGATAAGTGTATCATTCCACAAAACCGTGCGGAAAAAGATAGCTTCTAATACTAAAATAATTGCGATGATAAAAATCCAATAGAAAGAAGTACGATACTTTTTA
>CALXUD010000054.1 GCA_944391585.1 uncultured Alphaproteobacteria bacterium
GATGCTTATGCGCAAGAGGAAAGTCCGATAGATTCCGGGGATTTGACGAAGCAATAATAAAACTATTTAAAAAAACAACAGAAAAATGAATTTTTTTCATTTTGTCTATTTCCCAAAAAATTTTTTTAGTGTATAGTATAAAAAAGTTGTGCAAAGGAGTATGCCCTATGGAAGAGATCATTTTCCCAAATCAGATCAGAATGTTTCGGCGAATGCGCGGAAAACCTATGAAAACGTTGGCTTCTGTTTTAGGTGTCAGTTTGTCGGCTATCAGTAAAATTGAAAAAGGTTATCGCCGGATTGATGAAAGACAGTTGGAAAAAATTTCAAAATTTTTAGACTGCCCGAAAGAGGCTATTTTTGTTTCTGAAAATTTTTCACAACCGGAAGTGATTAAGGCTTGGAAAAAAGAACAAGATCGGCGGGCAAAAATTAACAACGGTAGTGGCTTGAAAACATTAGGAGCTGGTTTACGTTATATCCGTGGGCAAAAGCAATTGACTTTACAGGATGTAGCAACGGGTGCCAAAATGACATTGTCGGTTTATCACCGGATTGAAATGGGACAGCGCGAAGTGGATGAAAAAAATTTTCAAAATATTGCGCATGCATTGGGGATGGCGCCGGATGATTTGCAAATGCGTATTTATGAATTAGATATGTCGGGCGCATTGGAGGAATTAAAGAAATCCACAGACGGGAAAAACGGTGTTTACATCTCAAAAGGTGGTTATAATGATTTACCCATCAGTCGGTTTATGATTCAATCAGCCGATGCACGAGAGCGAGCCGTTCCAATTTATGGCATGCCGCAAGCTGACGGGACGATTTTGATTGATGAAAATCAATCGGTGGGGTCTGTTTTATGTCCGTCTACAATTGCAAACGATAGATCTTTATATGGTCTTTCTCTAGTGGGAGATATATTGGGAACACTTTTGCCTGAGCGATCGGTATTAATTGTTTCAAAAGAAGCTGAACTAAAAAAAGGGGATATTGCCGTTTGGCCATTAGATCACCAATTGGTTCAGTTGGTTAAAATCATTTATAAAGGGAATGATTTATTGGCTGTTATTCCTAAAACGGGGAAAAGTCATGTTTTAACAAAGGCCGATTTGCAAAAAATGCATCGGGTTTTAATGATTGTTATGCCATAGGGATAATCAATGAATGAAATGAATACAACAAAACCGGATTTAGAAGCACTAAAGCAAGAAGATGTTGCCGTGAATACATTAGATGCTTTTGTTTTTGAAAAAACACAAAAAGTGAATGATGTTTTGATTGAAGCACAACGTTTAATCAATTTGTATCGTCAATTAAACGTGTTGGGAAAAGATTTTGTGCCAATATTTGACAAGATGCTGCTCTCGTCCAAACCGGATGTTCAATTAGCTTTATCAAGTTTATCCAGTGGAGATACAGTGCGTCAGTATTTGAAGTTTTTGCAAGGACGGTTAAATAAAAATTCAGATCAAGAACAACAAGAAAATAATTCCATTTCCGAAGATGCTGCTTCTTATTTACCTGCTCCTGATGAGGTATTGCCTTTTCAAATGACGCCGTCTGTTGTCATGGCTGGGAGTGCTGAAAACGAGGGAATTTCAATTCAATCGGATGTATTGAGTGCATTTGTTAAATCGGTTTCGGAGGTTCAACAAAAGTCAATTGAGCAGCAAAATGCCTTTTTAAAACAGGCATTGGAACAAATGCAAAAGGCTATTGTTTGTTCTCAAAATCCTGTAAACTCTCAGTCATCGTTTGATATGGTTCAATTTCAAGAAGCACAGCAAAAAATCATTAATGAAACGATTGAGCGGGTAACAAGTGAACAAGCTAAATTATTAACAGATTCATTAACAGAAGTATTACGTAATACACAGCAAATTGCTCAAGAACAAGTTCAAAGTATCAGTTCGTTGATTGCAGCAAATAATGTTTCGGCTCCCTATCCACATATTGAAGAATATACCGAATCAGAAGAAACGGGAAAAACATCAATGGTACAAAAAAAATCTTCAGCTGATAGACAACGGGAAAAAGATGTTAGTAAACCGAAAGTTGTTTCTTCTGCATCGCCAGAGGTGCCGGAAGATATAGAAATTTTAAGTGAAGTTGATTTGCCAACGGACAATCTATAAGGAAAAATGCAATGCCAGATACACAAAAAATTATTGATGTTTTATCAGAATATAAAGGTGATATGGAGTCCTTGAATGCTTTTGTATCTGTGGCCGAAGCAGAATTCGGACCGGATTGGACATTGCATATTCAAACGGATTTACCTGATTTGCCAGCAGGATTGAAAGGAAAATTAGATCACGCCTATAATTATTATGGCGCCACAGTGGCTTGGAACGAGATTCAAGAATATTTAAATGCAGAGCATTTGGATATTGCTGAAGTGGAAGAACGAATTCCTGTTTTAGATTACTGGTTGAAATTTTTTGGCCAATCCGGGAAAGATGTGGTTGTTCAGTTGGAGCAAAAAATACAGGCTTTAAAAGATGCTCAAAATGAAACACATCAGTTGGTAGAGCCGGTTGTTCAAGAGCCTGAAAGAACAACTGTTAACAATGTGGTTGCGCCGGAAACAGAAATGCCAGATGAAGCTTCAGTATTGGAGAGAAAAAACGCATTGAATGAAATATCTGCATCAGAAGAAAAACTATCATCGGATAAGGGGAATGAGAAAGATTCTTCTCAAACAACTGAAGACAAAATTAATGAGGCTTTCCCAATCGAGATGCAAACAACTGAGATAGAAGCTCCCGTTGACACTGAGTCGATTCGTTCCACTCATTTTGCTGAAGCGAAAACGGATATCGTAGCTGAGCCGGTTGCCGAGGCACCAGTTATGCCGGTTGAAGATCCGTCAGAACAGTTGAATGAGGCACCAGATTCTCGGTCGGTAACTATTGAAGAGCCAATTGAAACGCCTGTTGAGCCGGCTCCTGTTTTGGAAGAAGCTCCTGTGGTTGAAAAAAATTCTACTCCGATTTTTGATAATGTGGAACGATTTAAAAGGCCGGTAATAGCTGAGACCGATTTAAAAGAAACTGCCTTAGATGAAGTTCCGATAAAAACAGATGCAACGGTTGCTACGCCGATTATGCAGGATGAACCGGTTTTAGAAACGGCTGAGGTATCAACGATTACTGAGGAACCGCTTGTTGGGACAAGTGTTGATTCTGTTCAAGAAGCGGTTTCGTCGGACGTATCCAATGAGATTCCGGCAGAAGCTGTTGAAACAAAAGAGGTCACGGAAGCTGTTGATTCAACAGAGAGAGAGGGAGAAGAGAAAGTTGAAACGGTATCGGTACCGATTTTAGCGGAGCCGAAAAATTCAAAAGAGCAAGATCCAGAGCTTTTTATGCTTGACAAAATTGAACGCCAATTAGATTTTTTGCATCAAACACAAGCATGGATTTCCGCGCGTTGTGTGGAATTAGGTAATATAGAGCCTTATACATACACGTATTATGGATTTTTAATGGACGTATATCAGCAAACCGTGCGTGATATTCAATCGGTTTTAACAGATTCGAAGATATTTGATCTTGCACAACGAAAGCAACCGGATACTGTTAAAAATCTAAAAGATACGCTCCTTGTTTTGAAATCAGAATTGGATTTTTCCAAAGATTTATTTAATACCAATCCATCGCCGTTAATTGATCAGAATGTTTCTGCAGACGCGGCAAGACAAGCGTTGGGTGGATTGGACACCAGTACGAAAAAAGAGTATTTAGGACCGGCTCCGGACGGTTTTGAAATGTTGGATGATCCCTATGAAACAGAATCCGGTGAGTTGGATGAAGCCAAATTGAAATCGGATTATGAAAAAATAGAAGATGGAGCCGATGTAAAATTAACACAAATTGCTGATCGGATTGAACCAGTTATTCAGGAGAATACACCTCAAAATGAAAAAAATCTTGCCAATTCCCCCAAAAAGGGTGTAGAAAAGAAGATATCCATTTCGTTAGGAGTTAAACCATTACGTAAAAAGACTAAAGTTGAAACAACCGATACAGAATAAAAGGAAGTCCATATGATCCGTAAATTTGCATATATCAGCGTTTTTTGTTTATCCGTTTTAGGTATGTCTGCCTCTTGTTTGGCAAAAAATTATATTCCTTTTTTCTTAACACACCCGGTGCCAAACCCAACACCGGCGGCAACGACATTGAATTTGGAGCATCCTTTTCGGTGTGATGTTAAGGAGGTTGGTGAACAAAATATTTCTATGACCATTCCTGTGCAAGAAGATGATTTTACACTCGTTCAATTTGCAAAAGGGGATGCTTTGCCGCGTTTTGAAGTGAATGGTTTTTCCTTTGAAGATTTGCCTGTTGATGAAGCAGTTCAAGCTTTGGTAGATGAAGCCGATATCACGGTTTATACCGAAGGGGGAGCTTATCCAGAAATGAGCGGACAAGATGTGTATGGCGAGTTATCGGATGTGTTGGATGAATTAACAAAAACAGGTGGTGTTTTTTATAGCTATGATGCCTCCCAAAAGGCATTGCAACTGTCTAAAAATGCTCGTTTTGAATTAAAGTTACCAGCGAATAAGTTGGTTATGTTTGCGGTTTTAGATGCTATTCGCGGAGCAGATATTACAACGGCAACGCCTGATTGGCACAAATCCAGTGTATTGCTGACATTGAATCAAGAACAAAAAGAAGTTGTAGAGCAATTGGTTTCGGGAATTGTGTCTGAATCTCAATTATTGTTATTAGATATTGGGGTGTATCAATTAAATGCCCGAAATCCGAAAGGTATTCAATGGCAAAAAGTGGTTGATGATTTTGGTGTTAGTCGTATTCATTCAGAAGAATCCGGATTGGTTGGTAAAGTTTTAACCATGGGGCATCATAAAAAAGCCGATGGTTTAATTAATGCTTTAAAACAAAATTATACGGTGGATAAAATCAGCCAAGGTGTGGCTATTGTACCGCATACATGGAAAATGCGTTTTGATGTAGGGCGTTGCGCTATTCATCAAAAAGATATCAATTCATTATCTTTCTTGTTGAACACAAATATTCAATCATCGGATGTGATTGAAACCAATATTACGCTGGATACGTTAAGTGGCGAAATTTCAGCTTTTAATGCCATTTCCGGTTTAGATGATGAAATTGTGATTTTAGGAATTCCCGCTTCTGTGATTCAATCAGGCAAAGTTGGAGAATTATTAGTAACGTTGAAAATTCGTCTAATTCGTTTAGTATCAGAGGGAAAATAATATGGTAGAGAAAAAAGCACCTCCCATTCCGCAACCAATGCCGATGCAAAAGGCATCTGAAGTGTTTGAGAATGTGGAAAAAGTGACACCTATTGCTTCTTCAGCACCAGTGGAGATGCCACAGGAAGGACCTCAATATGGCTTATATGATGATAATTTCGCAGCGGATTTAAATTTGCCGGCGAAATTATTAAAAACAAAATCAATGGCTATTATTTTAGGTAGCGTTTTTGTATTGGGATTAATTTTTGGTGGTTCTTTCTTTTCTGGGGGAACGCAGCAAGTTGTTCAAGGGTTAAGCGGAGTGGTTGGTAATCCGGATATTGAACCGAATACACCTCGGTGTGGAATGGTAGCAGCGGGGCAAGCCTGTATTTTATATTTGATGAATTCTTCTCGGCAGGATCGGCTTGCAGAAACATTTTTTGATGAAGCTGTACGTTTAACGGAAGTTGCAAAATATTCTATTTCTATGGCTAATCCGCAATATGCTAAACGCTTGATTAAGCCCGGATATATTGCGCAAATAAAAATTCCTGATGTGCGTTAGCTTAAAAGGATTTTTTTAGATCTAAAAATATGAAATTATATAATAAAATCAATATGTTAAAACAAATTCTCGGGGGTGCTTGCCATAGCGCAGGCGTTCAAAACAACTACTTTCG
>CALXUD010000055.1 GCA_944391585.1 uncultured Alphaproteobacteria bacterium
CTCTAACCGCTCTTGAATAATTTCCATATGTAAAAGACCCAAAAAGCCGCAACGGAAACCTTGTCCTAAAGCCATTGATTTATCTGCCGTAAAAACAAAACTTGCATCATTGAGTTGTAATTTTGCTAAAGATTCTTTTAATTGCTCATAATCAGCGGGATCTACAGGAAAAAGAGAACAAAAAACGACGGGTTGAGAAGGTTTAAATCCTGGCAAAGGTTCACTTGTCGGACGTTTGTTATTTGTAATTGTATCTCCCACTTTAGTTTCACCGATAGATTTAATTCCCGCAATAATAAAACCCAATTCGCCTGTTTTAATTTCGTTAGTGTCCTCCATTTTGGGTGTAAAATAACCGATACGTTCAACTTTATGTGTTGTCCCTGCCGACATCATTTTGATTTCATCACCTTTTTTTAAGATGCCATCCATAACGCGTACCAAAACAATAATGCCTAGATAAGGGTCATACCAAGAATCTACTAACATTGCTTTTAAAGGAGCATTTTCATCACCGGTTGGAGGAGGTAATTTATTTACAATTGCTTCTAGTACAGAATCAATTCCAACACCCGTTTTAGCAGAGATTAAAGGAGCATCACTTGCATCAATACCGATTACATCTTCAATTTGAGCTTTAATTCGGTCCGGTTCAGCAGCCGGTAGATCAATTTTGTTAATTACGGGGACAATTTCATGATTCGCATCTAATGCCTTATAAACATTGGCGAGAGTTTGTGCTTCTACACCTTGACTGGCATCTACGACTAATAAAGAGCCTTCGCAGGCAGCAAGAGAACGACTGACTTCATATCCGAAATCGACATGCCCAGGGGTATCAATTAAGTTGAGGATATAATTTTTCCCGTTTTTAGCATGATATTTTAAACGAACGGTTTGCGCCTTAATAGTAATACCGCGTTCTCGTTCAATATCCATATTATCTAATAATTGAGCTTTCATTTCACGGTCAGAAACAGCACCGCATTTTTGAATTAAACGATCAGCCAATGTGGATTTCCCATGGTCAATATGGGCCACAATGGAAAAATTTCGAATATGTTCCAATTTTGTCATGGGCCATACCATAGCCGAAACTTGAAAAAAAAGCAAGAATATAGTTGAATAAAATCTAATTTTGAGTATGATTAAAATAATAATATGAAAAAGGAGAATAACATGAAAAATATTGCGCAATTAATGCAAAAAGCACAACAAGTTCAAACCCAAATGAATATCGTTCAAAATAAATTAGAAAAACAAGAATTTGTTGGCGAATCGGGAAATGGAGCTGTTAAAATCACAATGACAGGGAAAGGTTATCCGGTTAAAGTGGCGATTGAATCTAGTGTTGTGGATAAAGGAGATATTGAAACATTGGAAGATTTAGTCCTTATAGCATTAAAGGATGCCAAATCGAAATCAGATGATGCTATGAATAAAGAAATGGAACGGATGCAAGCTTCTTTGGGGTTGCCGGCAGGTTTTAAAATGCCATTTTAGGATTCAAAAATGGCTTCCTCTGAAATTGAACAGGCGGTTTTGCTTCTTTCTAAATTGCCGGCGTTGGGGCAACGGTCAGCACGCCGTCTTTTGTTGCATTTGTTGAATAAAAAAGAAACACACTTTGCTCCTTTATTGACAGCTCTTCAACACGTGTATGATTCTATTCAAACATGTCCTATTTGTGGTAATATGGATACAATAAGTCCCTGTGCTATTTGCTTGGATGAAAACCGCCAACATTCGGTTGTGTGTGTGGTGCAGGATGTGGCTGATTTATGGGCATTGGAACGTTCCGGAGCCTTTAAAGGCGTGTATCACGTATTGGGAGGGTTATTGTCGGCTTTAGATGGTGTTGGACCGGAAGAATTAAAAATTCTTTCCTTGATTGAAAAAATTGAAAAAGGGAATGTACAGGAAGTTATTTTGGCCTTACCATCAACGGTGGAAGGACAAACAACGGCGCATTATCTCTCTGACAGATTGGCTGAACAAAATGTTAAAGTTTCGGCTCTTTCACGTGGCGTTCCGGTTGGTGGAGAATTGGATTATTTGGATGATGGAACATTGCAAATGGCGTTAAAATCTAGAAGGGAATTGTAAAAAAATCCTTTTAAAATCCTTGCGCGCTTCTGAAAAATATGCTATTTCTTTCAAAGAATAAAGGAGAGTTGTTCATGGACCAGATTAAAGAAGCCTTAAAGTCATTGGAAGAATCTGTTTTAAAGTTGGAATCTGCTGTTTATGGCTCTAAAAAAGCGCGTGTAGAGGCGCAAGAAAAAGTCCTAGAATTAAAACAAGTTGTGAAAAATACGTATGACCGATTGGATCGGGCTTTGACACAATTTAAACAGGGAGCGGAATAATGGCAGTTGTTTCACTTAAAATCGGAGAGCGTTTTTATAAATTTTCATGCAACGATGGTCAAGAAGCACATATGCGGGAATTGGCTGCCGGCTTGGATAAAAAAGCTGAGCAATTAACTAAAACATTAGGTTTTATGCAGGAAGGACAACTGTTGGCAATGATGTGTCTGTTATTGGCTGAAGAAATGTATCAGGCACGCCAGTCTGAAACGGGTACTGTGATACAAGATGAGCAAATCGCTCAAGCGCTCAATAACTTAGCTATTAAAATTTCTGGTTTGGCGGATACTTTACAATAAGGGTTTTTGATGCGTATTTTATTTGCAGGAGATGTAGTAGGAAAATCAGGGCGAAATATTTTATTTTCGGCCTTACCGAAATTAAGGGAAAAATTAAAACCAGATGCTGTTGTTATAAACGGAGAAAATGCAGCGCATGGATTTGGTCTGACTCCTAAAATGTATCATCAGTTTTTGGAAGCTGGTGTAGATATTGTGACTTTGGGAAATCATACATTTGATAAAAAAGATATTATTCCTGCGTTGGAAAGTGAACCATTTTTGGTGCGTCCACTGAATTATCCGGAAAACACAGTTGGGCAGGGTTTTTGTATTAAAACACTGGCAAATGGAAAACGCTTGGCTGTTGTACAAGTTTTAGGGCATGTTTTTATGCGAAATTCTTTAAATCCGTTTGAAATTTTAGCGGATTGGTTGCATCATTATCAAAGAGGGAAAAATTATGATGCTTTGTTGGTAGATGTGCATGCGGAGGCAACTTCGGAAAAAGTGGCTTTAGGACATTTTTTGGATGGACAGGCCGGTTTAGTTGTCGGAACGCATACGCATGTGCCTTCTGCAGATGCAATGATTTTAGCCGGTGGAACCGGTTATATGACCGATGCCGGAATGTGTGGTGATTATTATTCGGTTATCGGAATGGAAGTGAAAGGGGCTTTATCCCGATTGTTGCCAAATATCTCAAATGAACGATTAATCCCAGCTGAAAAAGAGGGAACATTTTGCGGTGTTTTTGCTGATTTAGATGATGAAACAGGTTTGTGTCGTGAAATTTTTGCGGTTAGGGTAGGGGCTCATCTTGAAAATACAATTATTTTATGATATAAGTACAAAAGAAACAATCAGGGAGGTGTAAAATGGCAACTTATTCATCATATAAGGGACGTCCCGTTTCCCAACAAATGAAAAATAAAATGTGTCAGGTTTTGACTAAAGATAAAAATAAAGCAAAAAAAGTGAGCCATCATCAGGAACAACATACGCCTTTTTGGAAGAATATAAAACAACATAAAAGATAAAGGATTTTATAATGTCAGGTCATTCTCAGTTTAAAAATATTATGTACCGTAAAGGTGCACAAGATAAAATGCGTGCGAAAATTTTCTCAAAATTGGCGCGCGAGATTACTGTAGCGGTTAAAAATGGAGGAGCAGATGTTTCTTCAAATCCTCGATTACGTTTAGCCATTCAAAATGCTCGTAGTGAAAATATGCCTAAAGATAACATTGAACGAGCAATTAATAAAGGTTCAATGGGGGCAGATACATCTAATTATGAAGAAGTTCGATATGAAGGTTTTGGTCCTGGTAATGTTGCTATTATAGTAGAGGCATTGACAGATAATCGAGCCAGAACAGCGCCAGCTTTGCGTTCTGCTTTTACAAAAAATGGTGGAAATATGGGAGAAAGCGGTTCTGTTGCATTTAATTTTGAACGCATTGGTTATATAGAATTCCCAATTGCAGTGGCTTCGCCGGATGCTATGTTTGAAGCTGCATTAGAAGCTGGGGCTTCAGATGTGGTTTCAACAGATGAAACACATGAAATTACTTGTGCGCCGGATGATTTAAGTGCAGTGCGGGAAGTATTGGAAAAGACATTTGGTACGCCCAATGCGGCCCGATTAGATTGGAAAGCGTTGGTTCAAACTCCGATTTCAGATTTGGAAACGGCACAAAAATTGATGAATTTTATCAATGTGTTGAATGAAGATGATGATGTTCAACGTGTTATTACAAATGCCGATATTTCCGAAGATATTATGAGTAAATTGGAAGCTTAAATGATAATTCGTATTTTGGGACTTGATCCGGGATTACGTAATACAGGATGGAGCATCTTGGAAAAGGACGGACCCAAAATTCGTTTTATTGCAGCGGGGGTTTTGCATTCAAATGAAAAACATACTTTGCCGGAACGTTTGGTTGAATTGCATCAAGGAGTTTTAAAAATTATTGCTGATTATCAACCAGATGAAGCGGCAATTGAGGAAATTTTCGTTAATATGAATCCGAATTCTACTTTGAAATTGGGACAAGCAAGAGCCGCTGTTATGCTAGCACCCGCTATAAAGGGATTATCTGTGGGAGAATATACACCTAATCAAATCAAAAAGATGATTGTGGGTACCGGTCATGCAGATAAAGCGCAAGTAGACATGATGGTGCGTTCATTGCTTAAAACGGTTCCGGAAAAAATCCCACCAGACGCTTCTGATGCCATTGGTATAGCTTTATGCCATTTATTTATGCATAAAAGGGATATTATCTAAAGATTTTATCGATCAAAATTTACAACGGCATATAATTTTTTACCATTATCGAAATCCTTACCTTTTTTTGCAATACTTAAATCCGGTGTATTTAAATTACGAGCATCAAAGACGGCATCTAAAGCGTTTTCCATCATTGTTTCCGGACCTGCGAAGGCTAACATCATGCTGGAATAACCTTGTTTTTTTGCTTCATCTTTTAAAAAGGTTGTTACTTCATCTAAATTAAATAATCCCTTTTTCCCCATTTTCATAATTAATTGAGTTACATCCTCATTGACGTCTTTAAAGTCTTTATCGGTCATTTGATGGGCTTGAGATAAATCATCATGTTCACTTGTTAAAAAGGTTAAAGCAGGAATATTATTTCCTTGAAAGGTATTTCCATCCATAAGGACATAATGCGTTTTATTTCCTTTTTTTAATTTTAATCCGTCAAAACCATCATTTTCAGTGGTTAATAAATCAACATTGGAAAGTTCTTTATTATCTTTTTTTATTTTATCTAAATCAGATTTTTTGATAGAAATTCCCCCCGGTAAATTGAAAGTTTTTTCTGTGTTAATTGTCATTGTCATGGCTACATTATCAAAGGAATCAGTAGAATAAGAATCATTTGATGCCTTTTCATGAGCAGCCAATGAAGACAACATACTGGCAGCTGTTAATGACGCCCCTGCTAAAATCTTTTTTAATTTAGACATATAAACCTCCATTTTTTTATTTTATCATGAGAAGGTAGTTTTGTCAAAATAAGAAAACCGTCTTGAAGCATTCAAGACGGTTTTTAATTTTTTTATTGTTGGTAATTATTTCAATAACATTTTAAAATCAACAACGACGGCCCGGTCTTTCGTAACCAAGACAGGGTTTCCATCAATAGACTTAATTTCTGGGATAGCCAATACAACTTGTTGAATTTTAGCAAGAGTATCAATCAATTGAGGCACGGCTTTGGGATCTT
>CALXUD010000056.1 GCA_944391585.1 uncultured Alphaproteobacteria bacterium
GGAGTGCTTTGTCATCCTCACCGCTATAAGCTTTACTGAACCACACGTCTAACGCGTGGTTTTCTAGATACAAAAAACGGGGGCGGCTTTTTAAGGCCGTCCCCGGTAGTCCGAATTAAAAATTCAGATAGTTCAAATAGTCACGAAAAACGGGAGGTTACTCAAACCTCCCGATGATAGTCCGAAATATACACCATTTACCGCAAAATGTCTTGTAAAAAAATGTCAAGACAAATTTGCTATAATTAAAAGTGTAATTTTATGCTAAAGTATTGATTTTATGATATTTATAAAGAGTGCGACAGAGCTAAAATCTCCTCCATACACTACACTCCCGATTATACCCAAAAAATACCACATTTTAGGCGAAAATGTAAACCCCTAATTTGTACAGTACATTTTTCTTGTTTTTGAGTGTTATTACATTGAAAATACATCAAAAATTCTAACATATTTTAAATGCATTCAATTTTCCGAGTATAAATAACAAATAACCGAAAAAGCATAAAAGTGTCCAGAAGAAAAATGTCTAGGACACATTACTTCCCAGTATACCGAAAAAATACCTCATTTTTCGGTAAAATGTCCACTATAAAAATGTTCACCACATTTTCATCGCCGATGATACCATAAAACTAATTCAATTTCCGGTAAAATTTCCAGTTATTTTATGTCCGGACAACTTTCTCCCGATTATATCAGAAAAACTACCATATTTTCTTTGCATTGTCATGTGCTAATTTGTCAATGACACTTTAGACCATCATAATGAAAAATATAGGTAATTTTGGCAAAAATGTTAAGTGCTTTTATGTTGACAACATTTTTGCTTGATTTGTTGCATTACGAACACAGTAATTTCAAACGATTAGGATTAATCTTGAATAAAAAATAATTCTCCGGTTACAATCCATGTCGCATTATAACCTCTTTTATAATAATTTTTTTGAGAATTTGTCGCGCACTTTTTTGTCGTGACAAAATAGTTGTTAAAAGCCTGATATATCAGTCTTAAACGGCTCTTTAAAATGACAAATCGGGAGCAATTTATTCATCGCCCCCGATTATATCCGGTTTTATAACCTAAAAATTCAAAAATGTCTCATACTTTTTTGTCTCCAACATTTTTCCCTTTGAGATAAAAGGAAATTTTTATTAACACCCGATGAAAACGTCGCCACATCTCGGCTCGCCCGTAACCGAATTCCCGGCATAAGAATTTCCAAGGAATATGGTTGGCTCGCTTCCATGCAAGCCGTCGTTCCTCCGGTTCTAAAATCATAAACCAGTCTAAAACCACGCGTTCCCAGATATTGATTTGTTCCGGGGTTGGTTAGAGTTTAGGCGGTTTACGTTCCATCAACTCCATTTCTTGCTGAGAATAGATAATCTCAAATTGCCAGCCTGAGGCTTTCGGTGGCCTGATCTTTGGCATCATACGATCAACAAATGCCGCAGTCTGCAGGTCTTGTTTGATTTGCTCAACGGTTATCATAACGCACCGCCTTTGCTGAGCTTTTTTGCGTATTCTCGCTTCAAGACTGCAACTTCAAATTCATGCAAGGAAAGCTCGTTATCTTTGCAATACCATTGCCGAACTGCCTTCTGCCAGTCACGCGCAATACACTTCTTGCCATGCTTCCAACCGCGCTCATTGTGCCAACTGATGAAAGCCGGTATATCGATCGTTATCCCGATTTCATCACAATAACCGGCCACATCTTCCGCTGTCGGCGCTCCGATGTAGCTCAAGTTATCCACAAGAGCCGTCTCTCTTTCTCTACAATCCTTATCATTAACCTTATCAGATTCCTTCTCCAACTCCTTCTCCTGTTGGCGACCGGTTGACGGAAACTCAATAACTTCGCTGACCGTTCGTTTAGCGTTCGCTTTGCGACGGCTGACCGCGCGTTTGGCATTTTGTGCGTTAATCTCGCAGGTTTGACGCCATTTCTCATTGTGACTTGCAATCACTTGTTGAATCGCATCAAATCTTTTTTTATTCAGCTCCGATAATTTTACTGACGTGGCACCGAATAAATTAAATTCACATATCGCGACAATTAAATTTGCAATCTCGCTTTTCTTAAAGTTATGCACAGAAGCAAGGAAGTCTGCCGGATAGATGATAATTGAGGTTTTTCTATTTTCCATCGCCGCCTCCTTTTTTAAGCGTTTGCTTAATACGCTTTAAGCCGGCCACCCATTTACGGGCAAGCTCGGAGCGTTTACCTTCTTCCTCAATGCGCTTTTCAAGTTCGTCCAAAGCCGTCATCTCAAGATTAAGCAGATAGGCAACCGGAATTTTGCGAATTTCCGCAGTAACGTAGTGCTTTTTGTCTCTGTGAAACATGTTATTTCTCCTTTTCTAAAATTCTTGTTTCACTAAGGAACACTCCGCAAAATCGGAAAATCGTTCGGCAAAATTTAAAAAAAATATAAAAAAATTGCCCCGGATATATTCCGAGGCGGTAAATGATTGATTTTCCTAGTCTAAAATCGTGAAGCCGAACTGTTTAACCTGATCCTCCCAAATCGGCGGGATAGTTTTACGCAATAAGTTGCGCAGGTATAATTTCGGCGGTTGGTGGCCTTTCAATATCGTGCGAATAATTGCCGGCGAGAGTGAAGTCAAACGCAACAGCCGACCGATATGAGAAGCATCGGTATTTTCTGTGATAGCCAAATCGGCGATACTCATTTTCTTCTGATCCATCATTTTTTGATACTTAAACCCGAGACAAATTCCCTTAATCAGCTCATTATCAAAATGCGGTTCAACCTCTATATTTTCCGGCAGATGAATTTCCGTCCGACCTTTATGCTTTACAAACGGCATCGGCAAAATTGTCTGATGTCCGGTTGTTTTTTGCAACAGATGATCAGGAAGCAGGCTCAAACCTAAGTCCGTCCAGTTTATCTCCATGTTTTCGGCATTAACCGTCACACCAGTTATCATCAGGCGCATTAAAAGCAGTTGATGCCTTTCCGAAAGCTTATTAAATACCCGTTCTGGTGAGCGCAAAACTCTTAATAACTCCATTGATTTATTCGGCGCGACTTTCTCAAGCAGACCTTGAAAAATTTTCGGGTCCAAAAACAGTTGTGATACAATCTTTATCATACATTCGTCCATCGTAACCACCGGCACAGATCCGTTGGTGCATTTGTGATGTCCGTACATTTTTGCCACCGTTGAGGTGTAGTAATAACGCTTCATTCCATGCGCCTGGCTGGAAGTCGGTGTCATCAAAGAATGACAGCACCCGCAAGTTAAGAGACCGC
Organism: uncultured Alphaproteobacteria bacterium; assembly: GCA_944391585.1. GTDB lineage: Bacteria > Pseudomonadota > Alphaproteobacteria > CAAHEQ01 > UBA3637 > CALXUD01. The sequence goes on from CALXUD010000056.1 coordinate 3,286, forward strand.
GCATAATCCCGACTTCATTCTTATCATACATACATGTGCGTTGTTTCTTCGGCTTTTCAGCCACCACATTTTGTGCCGCCTTAAAAATCTCCTCGCTGACAATGTCTTCATGCTGTCCGTCATAAAGCACACCTTGATGTTTAATTTTGCCCATATAAATCGGGTTTTTAAGCATGCGGTCAATCGAGGCTCTGGCAAAGGTTTTCATGCCGGCTTCTTCCATCAGCTTGGATACGGCAAGCGGCGATTTATACTCCAGATATTTTTCAAACATAAACTTGATCGCTTTGGCTTCATCAGGCTTTATAACCAGCTTGCGTTTAATCGGCTCATAACCGTACGGCACGCAACCGCCCATCCAAATTCCTTTCTTCTTGGAAGCGGCAACTTTATCGCGGATACGTTCTCCGCTGATTTCACGCTCGAACTGAGCAAAGGACAACAGCATATTTAAGGTCAGGCGCCCCATGCTGTCGGCAGTGTTGAAGTTTTGTGTTACCGAGACAAACGAGCATTTATATTTATCAAAAATATCAACCATCTTGGCAAAGTCGGTCAGTGAACGGGTAAGTCGGTCAATTTTATAAACCACAATCATATTCACTTTGCCGGCTTCAACATCTTGCAACAACCGTTTAAGTGACGGCCGGTTCATATTTCCACCGCTAAAACCGCCATCGTCATAATGCTCTTTAATCAGCACCCAGCCTTGGTGCTTTTGGCTTTTAACATAGTTTTCTCCGGCCTCACGCTGAGCCTCTAGGGTATTAAACTCTTTTTCCAAGCCTTCATCCGTTGATTTTCTGGTATAAACCGCACACTTGATTTCTTCCATCGCTATACTCCGAAAAATGCCTGTCCCGAAATTTTGCGCCCGGTAATGGTTCTGGCCACCGCACCGAGCGATTTATATGTCTCACCGTCCATCATAAAACCGCCGTTGACAACGCGCACTTTATAAGTTGCACCTTTGTATTTTTTCACGAGCTCAATACCGGCAACCATTTTATGCTCGCTTAATTCCTTAATTTCCATATTCTCTAACATCCGGCGTGTTTTGTTATCCAGCCCGCCGAAGCGCATTTCCTGCAATTTGTTGGTAATGCGCCAGACATAATATTCCTTGCGGGTAGAAGTCGTCGATATGTTAAACAGAGCCTCGTAATATTCCTTCAGTTCAGGAAATGTGAGAGACGGGATTTTGCGCAAGTCCACATTTAAATCCACCTTAATCATCGGTTTCTCCTTTTGTGTCTTTTTCCTTGTTTTCTTCTATCAGCACCAGAACGGCACTAAATATTAAATTGATTAAATTATCCATTGGTCACCTCTTGGTGACATGAACACTCTCTTTTTCGTTATTATCCTGTAAATTAGATATTTTTCCGCCATTTTCTTGCTCATCAAGTAAAATCATCACCGGAGTTGAGAGAAGTTCAATCAAAGTTTCAAAAGCATTGTCTGTATCCATTGTTTTTTCCTTTCAACAGACAACACTCCGCAAAATCAAAAAATCGTTCGGACTAATTTAAAAATTTTTTAAGTAACAAAAACAGGGGTTTTGAAACGCGAACAGTTGGAAATAAAAAGCCTTAGTTTTAAGCCGAATTTGGTCGGGTCTGTCCCGACCAAAAGTATCTATTTTGGTATCTTTTTTGGGACATTGGTAAAAATAAAAAATAGATACGCGACCAGACCACCGCACAAATGCGCCTATAAATGAGATTGATGAAAAGCCGGAAAGTGCCGGAAAATAAGGGATATAGAGGCAATATTTTAAGCTAAAATTGCACCCGAGAATTTAAAACAAAAAAACCTCTTCACTACGAAGAGGCTTTTATATGGTGGTGGATAAGACCCCATTGGATTTAAGATTTTTGAATATCTTTATATTCCAGATACTTACAAAAAGATACAGCTCAACCTGGTCTGAGCTGGTATCTAATTTTATTACGGATTATTTATAAATAATCTCGCCTAAATATTACCGAATAATTACCGAATTTCATACTTTTTTGTAAAATACCGAAATAAAAAATTGCAAAAACGCGAAATGAATTTATGTAAAATCATTAAATAAAAAATTGCAAAAACACAAAATAAAAACTTGCAAAATAGTAAAATATAGTCTATATTAATAGATATTATCAAGGAGTTTCAATATGAAAGAATATAAAACAAGATTAGCAGATAGTATTTTGCAAAAAAAATTAGCTAGTTCGGGAGCTGTGTTAATTGAAGGTGCTAAATGGTGCGGTAAAACAACAACAGCAAGCCAGATTGCTAAAAGTATATTACTTATGCAAGAT
>CALXUD010000057.1 GCA_944391585.1 uncultured Alphaproteobacteria bacterium
AAACCTGTCCGCCTTTATCCGCAACCTCATGTGCAATCCGGTTAATCTCTAACACACCTGGGGTTGTATTTCCGGAATCAAAATGCCCCCAAGGGGTGTCCAATCCGATAGTTCCTAAACTGGCTGTTTGAACCCCTAATCCATTCATCAGTTGTTTTACAAAATAAACCGTTGATGTTTTGCCGTTTGTCCCTGTCACAGCCACTTTCTTCAAATCCGGTGCCGGATAAAACGCTTTTGCCAAAACCGCTAAAGCATGGCGCGCATTTTCAACTCGAATCACGGGAACCGTTGTTTTCACTTCCTGGTCTACAATGACTGCGACACATCCGTTTTGTTCAGCCTTTTTGATAAAATCAGCTCCATTGTAAATGGTCCCTTTCAAGGCAACAAAAATGAATCCTGCTCGCACCTGATCGGCATTTTGAGCAATCCCCAAAACCGACATATCCTGCTTGATATCAACCTGTGTTTTCAATAATTGCGTTATTTCAGAAAGCTTCATATTTAATTCCTCTGTTTTTTATACGTTAATGATGTTTCAATAGCCCGTTTAACATACCCCGGCAATTCCATTTCATTTTGCGCAGGCACACCTAAATAAGAGGCCATTTGAATAATCATATCCAACACAATTGGTTTGGTGTTCCAACCGGCTGTGTTAAAATTCCATGTTTCCTTAATTCCTTTCGGATTCTCCAAAAAGGCCACCACCACATACTGTGGATCATTCATCGGAAATGCCGCCACCACTGTTGTGCGTAAAGCCCCTCTCACGTATTTTCCTTTTTCATCCAACAAATTGGCAGAACCTGTTTTACCGCCAATGGCATAATCCCGCAAAGGTTTTCCTTCTGCAATTTCCCAATTTATCACGGCCCACATCAAAGAACGCATTATTTCTGACGTACGTTCAGAAAGAACTCGATATTCAATTTCGGGTCTTTTTTCCGCTTTCATAAATAATGGTTTATGATAAAGCCCCCCATTTACTAAACTGGAAATAGCTGCCGCTAAATGTAGCGGTGTAATAGAAATACTATATCCGAATGCCACATTTGCTACCGTAATATCCGGCCATTTTCCCTTAATATAAAGAGGACTGCCTCGTTCTGGGAGTTCGATCGGCAACTGTTCAAAGAAACCAAATCGCTTCAAAAATTCTTTTTGTTTTTGCTCCCCTGATTTTAAGGCGATATGAACAGATCCGATGTTAGATGAATGCATCAAAATTTCCGGAACAGATAAAACACGGTTTTGTCCTCGATAATCTTCAATATTTTTCCGCCCGATTTTATACGGTTCACTGGCGTCAAATGAATCCCATGGTTCAATATCCCCATTTTCTAATGCCATTGCCGTATTAAATAATTTAAATACCGAACCGAATTCATATACACCCAACGTGGTTTTGTTAAAACTGTTCTCGGGAGTCATTGTGCTTAAGATATTTGGATTATAATCAGGTAAAGAAACCATTGCTAACACTTCTCCCGTTCGCACATCCATAACCAACGCACCACCACCGATAGCCTGATATTTTTGAATTCCAGCGGATAAATAAGAATGTACGATTTGTTGAACGGTTAAATCCAAAGATAATTGAACGTCTTCATTCATTAAACGCTCATTCAGTTGCTTTTCTAATCCACTGGTACCAACATTATCAATATTGACCGTTCCAATCACATGGGCAAATAAATTACCTTGCGGATAAATACGTTTTTCTCCTTTGGTGAAGGTTAAAAAATAATATCCTAATTTATTAATTTCGTATTGCTCGATAGGAGTTAAATTTCGCTTAATGTATTTAAACGACCCATTTGAGGTTAATTTATCATAAACATCTTGATAACTCACATCCGGTAAAACAGCCGCGATCCGCTTTGCCACTTCTTCCGGTTTTTTCACTTTTTTTGGATTAACCGATAAATCTACCGTCGGTACACCGGTTGCCAATAATACACCGTTGCGATCTAAAATATTCTTACGTTCCATTTCAAAATCCATCCGTAAGACGGAAGGCTTAAAATCTCGCTCTTCATAATTGACAATTGTCAGAAAAAATAATTTTCCTAAAATAACCGCAAAGCAAAAAGCGAAAATAACAATCAAAAACCGAATGCGACCTCGTGCTTTTTGCAAAGCACTAATTGTCACCGCATCCAAACATCGATATCTGTCAAACGAGTTTAACGGTATCTCAACGCCAGGGTAATAAAAAGGTTCTTTTTTTCGTCCGAACATCTATATATCCCCCAAATCTGGTTTTTGTTTCGGAACAGACGGCTTACGATAGGGAATATCATCCGGTGTAATCACCTGTTGTGCTTTTATAATTTTGAATTGTGTTTGCTGTTCCACCAAAGTCCGTAAACGCTCCGGATCATTCAACAAAGCCCAATCTGCATTTAACATATGAATTTCCCGCTTATCCGCTGAAATTTGCCGATGAATCCTTGCCAACTCTTTTTCTTTTTCAATCACTTGATATTTTAAAACAAACATAATGGCACCCAAAACAATCACCGCTAAAACTGCCAACAAATTCCAAAACAAATGCTTCATTGTTTTTCTCCAATCCGCAATTTTGCACAATTAGCACGCGGATTTTGCCGCAGCTCTTCTTCGCTTGCTACAATTGGTTTTTTTGTGATAATTTTAAAATTGCCTTTTTGGGCTGATGAATCCGGCGCATATTTATTCACATGACGTTTCACTCCAGCTTGCTCCATCAAAAAGTTTTTAACCAACCGATCTTCTAACGAATGGAAACTCACAACTTCCAAGCGCCCACCGGACGTCAACAATAATTTTGACGCCGCCAACGCACGCTCTAACTCACCCAATTCATCGTTCACAAAAATCCGCAATGCCTGAAAAGAGCGCGCTGCACTATCCGCGCCGTCTTTTGGACGCGGCATTACCTGATGAATAATATGCGCCAACTGCGCTGTCGTTTGAATCAATGCTTTTTCCCGCGCCTGACAAATTGCCCGCGCAATTCGGCGTGAGGCTTTTTCTTCTCCATATTGATATAAAATATCCGCGATTTTATCTTCCGAAAATTGATTTACCACATCTGCCGCACATTTTTCAGAAGTGCCCATACGCATATCCAATGGCCCGTCAAACCGAAAAGAAAACCCGCGCGCCGGTTGATCTATCTGCATAGAAGAGACTCCTAAGTCCAGCACAATTCCTTGCACCGGTTCTTTTAAGTGCTGCGCCATATTCCCAAAACAATCTTGAATAAATTGGAAACGATCTTTAAAATTCAAAGCAATCTGCTGAACAAACGGCATCACCGTTTTATCCCGATCGAACGCAATCACACGCATCTTTGGATAATTTTCCAATAAAGCGCGCGTATATCCGCCGGCACCAAAAGTTCCATCCACAATGAGTCCACCCGCCACCGGTTCAAATCCCCGAACAACGGGTTCAAGCAAAACAGGAATATGCGGGGCAGATTGAAGCATTTAAACGACCTTTAAGAAAAAAACACTTTAATAAAACTATATGTCAATTTACCGCTTTCTGTCAATAAAAATTCCCAAGAAAACAGGCTTTTTTGGAAAGTTGACTTTTGCTTCAACCCTCTTTATAATAACGCGTAAAATAAAGGATAAAAATGAACTTAAAAAAAGACTTTACCCCCTTTGCCCAATGGCCGCAAACAAACGCGGAACAAGAAGCACTGATTCAACGCCTTTCTAAATCTAAAATAGATGTTGTGTCATTTGATATTTTTGATACACTGATTTATCGTCCCTTTTGTCGCCCGCGCGACTTATTCCGATATTTGGAATTAAAAACCGGCGTGCCTCATTTTTATGAGAATCGCACACAAGCCGCTCGCCTAACACGACAAGAAAAAGCCGCGCAAGGGGTTTTAGAAATCACACTGGATGAAATTTATCAAACACTTGGGAAATTAGATATGACTCTTTCTAATGCTCAACTATCCGCACTAAAATCCATTGAACAAGAAACAGAAATTGAGTTGTGTCGTCCCAACTTGGACATGTTGGATTTTTATCAAAAAACGGTTACTTTAAAAAAACAAATTGTCTTCACGTCGGATATGTATTTACCTCTTGAAACATTAGAAAAAATGCTTCACAAATGCGGTTATACACACTATGACAAATTGATTGTATCTCATGTGGATAAACTCACAAAAAAAAGCGGACAACGCTTTATCGGATTTTTAAATATGCCTGCGGAAAAAATTTTGCATATTGGAGATAATCCTGTTTCAGATGGTTTGAATGCGGATAAAAATGGGATTCAAACCATTTTATATACCGGTCTACAAAACCCGTTTTTGTCCACACGTTTAAACAAAAAACTATCTAAATCACATGATTTATTTTCGTCTTTCTGGCAGGCTCAAATAATGCACCAATCTATGCCGAATTATTGGTATGCAATCGGCTTTCAATATATTGGTCCGCTTTTAGTCCACTTCAGCTCTTTTTTAAAAAAGAAAACAGCACAAAAAGACATCTCAAAAATCGCATTCATGGCACGCGATGGTCAAATTATGAAACAAGTATTTAATACATTGTATCCTGACTTTGAACAAACATCTTATGTCTTTGCCTCTCGTTTAATGATGCAGGCCGCATTAAATCACTCCTCCAAAACATACCTGAAGTATTTATCAAACTTACATCTAACAAATACTTCTTTTGCGTTGGTTGACGTCGGTCGTAACGGGACTTTACAAAAGAATCTAAATACTTTTTTTGAAAAAATGAACATCTCTAGCCTTGTGAATGGCTATTATGTTGATTTACGTAAAACAGATCCGATGATGCACGGCTATTTTCAAAATCAACCTAAAAAATACAAACGTTTTTTAGATTTTTTAGATTTTCTCATGATTGCCGATCATTCTCTAATCATGGATATTCAAGAAAAAAATAACTTGTTTGAACCGATTTATTTAAAGCCCGATATAGATGAATACACTCGTGAAACAATTGCGATTCAAATGCATCAAGGAGCTGTTGATTTTGCCAGAAAAATAATTCCATTTAAAAATCTGGACTTATTTTTCCTAACACCTCAAAATCTGCTTTCTCTTTTAAATTGCTTTATGAATTTTTCTTCAATTGATAAAAAAGCCTTCCAAGGAATAACCATTCCGTTTGGATTAAGAAATGAAAAAAAACGTTTTGTTGTAGCACCTCATTTCCCCCTCAAAAAATGGTTAAAAGAACCTTTTATTTGTTTTAAAATTTATCGAAAAGCTCTTATTAAATAACATTTTTTCTCCATCTCAAAAAAAATTTAAACTCATATATGACAAAAAACGGCTGAAAAATCAGCCGTTCTTCTTCACGGAACCTTTTTAGTTCGTTATACTTTTATAAGCATCATATAATGCATCACCAGTTCCTTTTTGAATATCGGTTATCCCGCCGGAAATATAATCCGTAACCGATTTTGTTGCATTCGTAATCGGGTTGGTGACATTATCCCGAATGGTATTTCCCAATAACTGACCAGACAATAATTCATAACGCTCGTTAGCTTCCTTAATGGCT
>CALXUD010000058.1 GCA_944391585.1 uncultured Alphaproteobacteria bacterium
ATAGAACCGGATTCGTTTTCTTTCTTTTCTTGCATCGTGTATTCCTTTCTTTAATCTGTTCCTAAAGTGAATTTTCCCGTACCTTTATTATAAAAGAATTTTCCTGTAATTTTATCATAAAATGATGGTCGTCCAAATGGATCTTCTGCCGGAATGAAATCATGTTGTTTTTCATTATTTTCCAAAATTTCAAAAGAATAAAGCTTCATTTGAGATGATTTGTAGCTTGTTAAAGGATTAACATCAAAAATATATAAGTTTTTACTAGGGTTTGTTGTAGTACTTGCTGAAGTTGCTTTTAATATATCATCTAGATATAATTTGTTTTTATCTTGGTACAATTTATATTTTTTATTAAGAGAAACTCCGGAAAATTGAGGTTGACAATTAATGTCACTTGTACAAATACCGAAATCAAGTCGAAATGCCGTACCAAGACTTACGAATGCATAGGTATTAGAATTTGTTTGAATACGAGCTCCATACAAAAATTGGATATCAGAACTTGTCAATGTAAAATTGGCTTTTACTTGTGTATTGCTATTTGGTTTATAAGTTGAATCAAGATAAGCATTTCCATCCCCTTGTAAATAGGTATAATCTTTGTCATTATCATCAACAACTTTGGGGATATTAAAACGTTTGCGGTCTAGTTGATAATTGAGGGCAATTTGTGCGGGCGTTAAACGGACATTATAAAGGCGGGCTACGTAAACGCGCTTTGGGTAGGAGTTATAGGCATAAGAAATGCCGATGGCACTGCGCATTTTTTCTCCAACACCCTTACGATCACCTTTTTCATATTGGAATTTATTTTCATAAGAGGTGCGATTGGCTTTTGCTCCATATAAGTAGAAATCTTGTGCCATTGATTTATAATTTGTTTTCCAAATAGCCGAAATAGAAACTCTTCCAGAATTTTCCTCGGCCGAGGATAAAGGAAGTGTATAAAGTATAGTCGTCTGATTTCTTGTCCCAAAGTAATAATTTCCATCGGTATAACTCATTTGAGCAATATAATCAAAACCTAGACCACTAAAAAATTGTCCCCAAAAACTGTTACCAATGCCTTTATCCCCTGGTTCCATAATATCTGCTACAATTTCAACGCCATGTTCTTTAATATCATTTGTTGGTGTATTATATTTTTTAGGTAATGAAAGAAAATCAAGCTCCCCAGAAAATTTATATCCATTACTTTGCCATCCGGAAACGGATGTTAATGGTTTCCCAGAGGTAGTATTTCCTCTTTGCCCTAATTGATAAAAATCCCCATGATTCTCATTACCGGATAAATCATACCACGTTCTCGTTGTATTGCTATGACCTGTCCAAGTGTTGTTAATCCCATCGTAATAGGCAAGCATTTCTTTGTTTTTACCGGTAATACTGACACCGTCATATGCATAATGATCGATAGGGGAAATGCAGACAAATCCATCGTCTTCAAGAAATCCATCGTCTTTAGGAGATAATCCGCTCGCTTTAATGAGATTTTGTAAACGTGTGGTGTTTGCCGAAGCAGACAAATCACACAGGCCGTTCGGGCATTTCGGGGATTGAATCTTGCCGTTTTTGACAATGCCACAGGTATCCATGTTCTTGGTTTCATCTGCCCATGACACACCCCAACCGGGGAAAAACTCATCTAACTCTGCCGGTTTGGGAGAATAAGTGATCAGGTAATCGCGTGTACCGCTGGTTGGGGTTGTTTGCGCTGTTGAATTATAACCGCCGATAGAGCATGTGCCCTCAGTTGAGAGGGTGGCTGTGGCATCGGCATCATAATTAATACATACGATACGGCTTTGGATTAAATCTCCGTTTGCATCTCGCCAGTCCAATTGATCTAATCCTTTAGGTAAATAACTGGTTTTTGAAAGGGTTGCAAAATCAGGATAGGGAATGGTTAAGGTATTGTTTCGTATTCCAGAACCTTGATATTTTTCATCTTCTCTTTCGGCTGCTTTTTGGACAGCTTTTAATGCCAATTCCAGGGCACTTTTGTGTTGTTCGGTGAATTGAATGATTGCTGTTTGTGCGATTGGTGTTTCAACAGTTTTTATATAATCTGTTCTTGGATACATCATAAAGAATAACAGTGCGATAACCCCTGTTAAAAAAATAGACCAAATCAGCATATCTTTATCCCTTTCATATAGCTTTTTCTCAAGTATAGAGCAAAAAAAGAAGTTTTTTCAAGTGTTTTTTGAAGCTTATTTCGGTTTTTGAGCATAAATTGGAAAGTGACCGGCAATTGTTTCATCCAATGAGGTTAAGCTTTGTCCCATTAAGGCACTATAAATCCAGTAATTCACAATGATACGTTCCACAAAAGTGCGCGTTTCTTTGGACGGGATGCTTTCAACGAATAAAAGAGGATCTTTCGGATAATTCATTTGTTTTTTCCACTTAATCAGGTTGCCGGGACCTGCGTTATAGGCCACTGCCATATAAATCAAATTATTTTGAACGGCAGGTAAGCGCATCAGTTGTTGTAAGTAGGTTTGTCCGAGTGCCAGATTAAAGGAGGGGGTTTTGGCTTTGGTTTCGCTCCATTCCTGATTCAGACAGCGTGCCAATTCTTTGCCGGTGGCGGGCATGATTTGCATTAATCCCAGGGCTCCTACTTTGCTTTTGGCTCGTGCGTTAAAGCAGGATTCTTGGTGTACAAAAGCATAGACCAACGCTTTATCCAATTGCCAGCCGTTGAGTGGCGTCCAGTTTGGTGCCGGATAGCGCATGTTTCCTTCCGGTGTGGAAACGATACCGCAGACTTGTAAAAGTTCATCATCAAAGCCGTTTTGTTGTGAAATCAGCGTTAAAATACTTTGACCTTCCGAATCAGCCGAAAAATAAAGTTGAGCTAATTCTTTGTCCGCCCAATCAGTTTGTCCGATTTGTTTTAAGGCATAGAATCGTTCCAATGCCGGGTGTGAAAAATCGCCCGTGATATCATCTTGCGGGGTTTGTGGTGTATCCCAAACGTGTTCCAGATTTTGTCCCAGTGATCGCATGCCCAATAAGCCATAGAATGTGCGTGGATAAGAAGCGGCTTGTTCCAGATAGGCGCCGACTTCTTGATATTTGCCTTGTTTTAAAAGGGTGCGCGCTGTCCAAAAAGCAGCGGCGGCTTTGGTTAACTCTTTGGCTTTGGTGTGGTTAGCCGCTTGTTTGAAATTAGTTTCTGCAGCGGGGTAATCCCCTTTTCGCCAATAAGAAAGGCCAGCCGTCCAATAAGCCAACGGAATTTGTTTGCCCGAGCGTTTAATGGCGGCGTTTGCCTGTTCCAAAGCTTTATCATCCATGCCGTCTAAAAAGTAAGAAAAAGCAAGCGCTGTTTTGGCACGGTCCATATCTGTTTTGGAAAAAAGAGCAATGGTTTCTTTTTCTTCTATCAGGCGTTTGGCATTTAATGTTTTACCGCGGTTAATATAACTGGCAATTTGGCGCATGGTTTTTTTTGCTTTTTCTTTTTTGGTTTTAGACAGGTAAGAAAAAGAGAGGTTTTGGATTAAATCAATCGGATCTTGTTTGACAACGGCGGTACATGTACCACTGCGTGCGCCAAAAACAGCACGTGGTTTCTTTATGGGCAGAGAGGCTTTTTTTTGTTCGCCTAAAGCATAAACGTCGGCGGCAATCGGAAGATCTTTATATTGTTTCAGCCAATTTGTAATTTCTTTTCTCTGGGTCCAATATCCTTTTGCAAAATAACGGTGGTAAAGCATATAGCCCATAAGGGATTTATCCGATAATTGTTTGATTTTTTTATCGGCAGCCGAAAAATTAGCTTGAGATTGCAGGCTAATGATGTCTTGATACAGACGGGCGTCTTTATCGGACAAAACCGTCGGTTCGGCTTTTACCATGGAGGCAAGCAGGAGGCAGATTGCCAGAAGAGTGCACAGCCAATTAACGTGCATTTGCAATCGGCACATATTTGATTTGAGCTTTACAATCATTCAGGGACATGCCAGGAACAACGCATGTTTTAATGTCTAATTTCGGTGCGCCCAGTAATTGATTGCAGGAAGGCCCTGCCAATGCAGCGTTTTGTTCTTGAGAGGCGCCAGGAGCAACATTGCTGAATTGAACGGAAAGCGGAATGGTCCCGAATGTGATGTCCAGCGATAAGTTTTGTAGAGTGGTGTCTGTGTCGTTTTGCAGGCGCAGTTTTCCCATACATAAAGCCAAACCGGCCGGCGGATTTAAAATTTCAACATCGTCCAAAATTAATTGCATTGCCCCGGAGCGGCGGGTTTGTGTGCGCGCGGCAGATTGTGCAGCCGGTTGAGAGGTTGGTTGCGTTGTCGGTTGAGTTTGTTCCAATTCCGGAAACAAGCCGGTATTGGGTGTTACAATTTGCGATGTGGGTGTTTCAGATATTTCATTTGTCAACGGCGCCGGTTTATAGTTGACCGTGCTTGGGTCAAAAAGTTGTTGAGCAGCACTTGGAAGGCTTATCAGACAACCGATGCCGGCAATGAGCGTTAAAATTTTATGCATATTTGTCATCCCTTTCTTTACTTTTAAAGTGTTTTAAGATAAACTCGTTTTTAGAATCTGTATAAGTATTATTTAGAGGAATTTACATAAAATGGCAATCTTTTTTTTCTGTGGCGTTGGGGGCATTGGAATGAGCTCTATCGCTTTGTATTTAAAAAGTCAAAATCATGATGTGCGTGGTTCTGACCGCTCGTTTGATTTAGGGGTGAACGGCAAAATGAAAGCGGATTTATTGGCTGCCGGTATTCAGCTTTTTCCGCAAGACGGATCCGGGTTGACGGAAGAGGTGGATTTGTTGGTGGTTTCAACGGCCGTGGAAGAAACAATCCCGGATGTGAAAAAAGCTGTTTCTTTAGGAATTCCCATTAAAAAGCGCGCGGAAGTGTTGGCAGATATTTTGGGAAATCATCGCTCTATTGCGGTGGGTGGTACCAGCGGTAAAACAACGACAACGGCGATGATTGGGCATATTTTAGCTGAATTAGGTAAAGATCCGACCATGATTAATGGAGGTATTTCTATTAACACGTATCAGGGGCGCGGACAATCTAATTTGATTTTTGGGCACAGTGACTTATGTGTGGCTGAAGCAGATGAATCGGATGGATCTATTGAATTGTATACGCCTTTTATCGGTGTTTTAACGAATATATCGTTGGATCACAAGCCGTTATCGGAAATTCGCCCGCTTTTTGAGCGCTTTTTAAATCGTGCAAAGCATGGAATTGTTCTTAATGCCGATTGCAAAGAAACGGCCCTATTGCATTTGAATCATCCGAATTGTGTTTCCTTTTCAGTGCAAGGGGCAAAGGGAGCAACGTTGCAGGCTTCCGATATTCAACCGGCGCTTAATGGCATGCATTTTAAGATTAACGGTATGGAAGCTTTTTTGCCGATGTTAGGTGTTCACAATATTGCAAATGCGTTGGCGGCGATTGGCGCTTGTTTGCTTTTGAAAATTCCGGTGGCAGAAAGTTTAAAAGCGTTGCAATCTTTTTTGGGAACAAAACGGCGATTGCAGATTTTGGGAAC
>CALXUD010000059.1 GCA_944391585.1 uncultured Alphaproteobacteria bacterium
AAAGCACTTGGATCTTCTTGATAAAAATCTGGATCAGCCATCTTTGATTCTGCAATTTTTATTTTTTCTTCCAAATCAGCCATTTTATCCGGTAGTGTTTTGAGTAAATAAACCTCATTGAAAGATAATTTTTTTTGTTTTGTAGAGGAGGAATAGGGGCTTTCCTTTTTCTCTTTTGCTTTAGGTGTTGGAAGAGAAGATTGCTCTTTTAAATTCATTTTTTCCAATAAATTGGAATAAGTATCTACATATTCAACAATACTCCCATCGCCTTTCATATAAAGCAAAGAGGTTGCTACTTTATCCATAAAATCCCGATCGTGGCTAACGATTAAAATGGTTCCTTCATATTCATCCAATGCTTCCTGTAATAAGTCTAAAGTATCCATATCCAAATCATTGGTCGGTTCGTCCAAAACCAAAAAATTTGAAGGTTGTGCCAATGCAATGGCAAGCATTAAGCGATTTTTCTCTCCACCGGATAATGCACTGACCGGTGTTTTAGCTTGTGCCGGTGTGAATAAAAAGTCTTTTAAATAAGAAACAACATGTCGATAATGGCCACGCACTATAATGTGATCTCCTTCGGGGGCCAAAGTTCGCCAAAGTGTTTTTGTTTGATCCAATGTGATACGATTTTGATCAAAATAGGCTTCCTGTAAATTTTTAGCAATATGGATAATCCCGCTGTCCGGTTTCAGGCGACCGGTCAATATCTTAATAAGCGTTGTTTTTCCAGCCCCATTTGGACCAACGATACCGATTTTATTGCCTCGTAAAATACGAATGGAAAAATCGTGAATAATTTCACGTTCTCCAAACGATTTATTTAAATGTTTTGCTTCCACAATCATTTTGGAACGTACATCCCCTTTTTCAATTTCCAAATTAATGGAGCCGGTTTGTTTAATTTGTTCTTTACGTTCTAATCTCAATTGTTGTAAACGGCGTAACCGTCCCATATTTCGCTTTCGACGAGCGGTTACCCCTTTATGAAGCCATTCGGTTTCTTCGGCAATTTTTTTATTAAGATTTTTTTGTTCAATAATTTCTTGATTGATAATTTGCTCTTGCCATTCTTCAAAAGCTGAAAAGCCTTTATTATTTTGATGTAAAATTCCTCTATCCAACCAAAGAGTTGAAGTTGATACGTGATTTAAAAAGGCTCGATCATGGCTGATGACGATAACAGCACCAGCGAATTGTTGAATGATTTTTTCCAATTTTTCAATTGTGATAATATCTAAGTGATTGGTCGGCTCATCTAACAGTAAAATATCCGGCTCGTTAATAAGTGCTTTTGCTAAAGCTGTTTTTTTCAATTCTCCACCAGAGGCTTTTCCCGGGTTTTGATCTGCGCGAATATCCAGTTGGTTGATTAAAATGTCGGCCTTATATTCCTGATCTGTTTTATCATTTAATCCGGATAAAATAATCTCTTTTAAGCTTGAAAATCCCTTAAAATCATTTTCTTGAGCCATATATGAAATTTTAATACCTGGTTGAGTAAAAATTTTACCATCATCAATTTCTAATAAACCGGCAATCACTTTCATTAACGTGGATTTCCCGGATCCGTTACGCCCGATAAGGCAAATTTTATCCCCATAATTAATAAACAGATCCAATCCCTGAAATAACGGATGTAATCCGAATGTTAAATGGGCGTTTTGTAAAGTATAAATCGGGGCTTTAAAATCAATTGCCATGAGCGTCCTTTAATAATTGTCTTTTTTCTTCTTTAATACATTTTTGAGTTTGATGAATGCTTAATGTGCCGGCTTCTAATGCAGTTTGATAATACCAAATCTTATAATCTATTTTTTTTAAGTATTTTCTTAATTCTTTCATTTGTTTTTCAACTTTTTTGCGGTGTTCAATAAAAAAATGGTATCGTTTTTCAATGGTGGTATCTCCTTGCATGCACCAATCAATGAAGACTTTAATTTCTTTGATTGACATCCCTGTGTTTTTTAGGCAATTAATAATAACCAGCCATTCAATATCTGGTTCCGAAAAAAAACGGATGCCTGATGCAGAGCGATGTACAAAAGGTAATAATCCTTCTTTTTCATAAAAGCGTAATGTGTGTGGAGTTAAACCACATTTTTTTGCAAATTCACCGATAGTGTAAGTCATAATAATAAGATCCTTAAAAAGTGTTGACTTAGAGTTAACTTTAAGTGTTAAACTTTAAACCGAATCGCTTTTTTTGTCAAACAAAAAGTATTGAAAGGGAATCAAATGAAAAAAGTTTTAATTTTATCAGCCAGTCCGCGTAAAGGCGGTAATTCTGATACATTATGCGATCAATTGATGCATGGCGCACAGGAAATGGGGCATCAGGTTGAAAAAATTCGCTTGTCAGAATGTAAAATTAACTATTGTTTGGGATGCGGTGTTTGCAACCGAACACATCAATGTGTCCAAAAAGATGATATGGCCCAATTGTTGGAAAAAATGATTGCGGCAGATGTAATCGTTTTGGCAACGCCTGTTTATTTTTATACCATGAATGCTCAATTGAAAACTTTGATTGATCGGACGGTTCCACGTTATACGGAGATTTCTGATAAAGATTTCTATTTTATTTTATCTGCTGCTGATTCTGACCGTTCTATGATGCAAAAAACAATTGAAGGTCTTCGTGGATTTACAAAAGATTGTTTAGAAAGTGCTCATGAGAAAGGAATTGTTTATGGTGTTGGGGCTTGGGAAAAAGGAGATATTCAAAATTTACCAGCGATGAATGAGGCTTATCAAATGGGAAAAAATATTTAATATAGAACTTAAAATCCCCCGAAGTCGGGGGATTTTTTTAAAGAATCAACTTATTTTTGTCAGCGGAAATCGTCAGGGTGGAATTGTCCTTTATTTCTCCATCCAATAATTTCAGTGCTAATGGATTTTCAATTTCTTGTTGAATCAGGCGTTTTAATGGGCGTGCCCCAAACTCACTGTCATATCCATTTTCAGCTAACCAATTTTTTGCTTTGTCATCTAATTTTAAAGTAATATTCCGTTCTTTTAATCGATCTTGTAAGCGTTTCATCTGAATATCTACAATAGAGCGAATATGCTCTTTTTGAAGCTTATGAAATACAATAATTTCATCCAATCGGTTGATAAATTCCGGTTTGAAAAAGGATTTCAACAAAGTGCGCACATCTTTTTCATTCTCGCCAACACCTAAGTTAGAAGTCATGATTAAAAAGGTGTTTTTAAAATCAACCGTGCGCCCTTGACCGTCTGTTAAACGTCCGTCATCCAAAACTTGCAATAAAATATTGAAAACATCCGGATGCGCTTTTTCCACTTCATCGAATAAAATAACTTGGTAAGGACGTCTACGAACAGATTCTGTTAAAATACCTCCTTCATCATAACCGACATATCCCGGAGGCGCTCCGATTAAACGCGCCACAGCGTGTTTTTCCATATATTCGGACATATCAATGCGCAAGTAAGCTGATTCATCATCGAATAAAAACTCAGCCAATGCTTTCGCAAGTTCTGTTTTCCCGACACCAGTTGGTCCTAAAAATAAGAACGAACCAATCGGTCTGTTAGGATCTTTTAATCCGGAACGGGAACGGCGTACTGCATTGGATACAGCGGTAATAGCTTCATCTTGTCCGACCACGCGTTCAGCTAATTTTTTCTCCATTTGCAGTAATTTTTCGCGTTCACTCCCCATCAGTTTATCTACCGGAATTCCTGTCCATTTAGAAACAACGCCGGCAATAATATCAGGCGTTACAGTTTCTACATTCGTTTGTTCCTGATTTTGCGCATTCAAACGGTTTAATTTTTCTTCTAAATCCGGAATTTCTTTATATTGAATTTCTCCGGCTTTTTCATATTGTCCATCACGCAATGCCTTATCTACCGCTCCACGTGCTTTATCTAAAGCTTCGCGAATTTTGCCGGCTTCTTGAACAGAATTCTTTTTAGCATTCCATAATTTTGTTTCTTCAATGGATTTCTTTTCCAAAGTATCTATTTGTTTTTCTAATTTTTTTAACCGTTCTTTAGAAGCTTGATCTGTTTCTTTTTTAAGAGCCTCTCGTTCAATTTTCATCTGAATTAAAGAACGATCAATTTCATCCAAATATTCCGGTTTTGAATCAATTGCCATACGTAATTTACTGGCTGCTTCGTCTACCAGATCAATTGCTTTATCCGGTAAGAACCGATCGGTAATATATCGATTAGATAACGTAGCAGCAGCAACTAAAGCTGCATCAGCAATGCGTACACCATGATGTAATTCATATTTTTCTTTAATGCCACGTAAAATAGAAATTGTTTCTTCAACCCCAGGTTCTCCAACAAACACGGGTTGGAAACGACGCGTGAAAGCCTGATCTTTTTCAATATATTTTTGATATTCTTTTAAGGTTGTCGCCCCAATACAGTGCAACTCACCTCGAGCAAGAGCCGGTTTTAATAAATTGGATGCATCCATAGAACCGCTGGTTGCACCCGCTCCGACGACGGTGTGCATTTCATCAATGAAAAGAATAATTTGTCCATTACTGGCAGATACCTCTTCCAAAACGGCTTTTAAACGTTCTTCAAATTCGCCACGGTATTTAGCCCCGGCAATCATGGCTCCCATATCCAAAGCCATTACCCGTTTATGAGCTAAACTTTCCGGAACGTCTCCGTTTACAATTCGTAAAGCTAAACCCTCCACAATAGCTGTCTTACCCACACCAGGCTCTCCAATTAAAATTGGATTGTTTTTTGTTCGGCGAGAAAGAACTTGAATTGTGCGCCGAATTTCCTCATCGCGACCAATTACGGGATCCAATTTCCCTTGCTTGGCTTTTTCTGTATAATCCGTAGCAAATTTTTTTAAAGCTTCAAAAGAATCTTCAGCCGTGGCAGATTGTGCGGTGCGTCCTTGCCGCATATTGTTAATAACTTGATTCAATTTTTGCAAATCTACACCGTAATTTTTTTGAGTTAAAACAGCTTGCAATAATCGTTCTACCGTTATGTAGGAATCTTTTGCTTTTTCAGCCATTTGTTCTGCTAAATCCAAAGCTTTTAAAAAGGATTGAGAAGCCGAGATATTTACACTGCTGCCTTCTACCTTTGGAAGTTTGTCGACATCCTCTGATACCTGTTCGCGGATATGAGCCACATCAGCACCGCTTTGTGCCAATAAGGAAGTTGCCATGCCGTCTTTATCATCCAACATCACTTTTAATAAGTGTTCCGGTGTTAAAAATTGATTAGAAAGACGCACGGCTAACGATTGTGCCGATTGAATAAATCCTTGAGAACGATCAGTTAATTTTTCTTGATTCATATTACAATCCCCTTTAATCATTTATATACATAAATAGGTATTATTT
>CALXUD010000060.1 GCA_944391585.1 uncultured Alphaproteobacteria bacterium
TTTAAACGATATAGCACAAGGTGTTTCTTTAGCTCTTATAGAAGCGGAAAGAGATCTTGAACAAACGGGTGAATATAGAGATGATGTTTTTGAAACTGATATTGGGAATTATAGGATTACTGCAAGGACGGGAAAGTGGTATTTTTTTGCAGAAGAACCTGAAATAATGATTGGTGTCTCTCCGCTTTCAAAAGAGGTTTGTGAAGCACTTTATGACCAACGTATTCCTTTTGAAAATTTAGGAATTATAGGATGGAGTTTTATTGGTGCTCATCCAATAGAATATCCCGAAACAACAGGAGAAGGTTGGACAGGATGTAGAGAGTCTAATAACGTTTTTTTATATTTCTAATTCATCGGCGTTGTAATTTTTGAGCGCGAGCCGTGAGGCTGGTGATTGTTCGTAGCACAATCAATTCAGCGGGTAGGGCTGTTGTTTTCGTGCTTTTTTCTGTTTCTAATAATTGTTTTAAAATTTGACTTAACGCTTCTTTATTCCAATATGTTAATTGCTTACTTACGGCGGATTTTAATTTAAATTGTGCCGGCGTGAGTACTTTTTTTAAAGCTTCTTCCATAGATTTTTTTTGAGATAATAAATGAACACCTAATAAAAGTTTATTGAAATAAGTCAATAACTTACGGATAATTGAAACAGGTGTTTCTCCACTTTCTAATAATTTGTTATAAAAAGTATTGGCGTTTGCATGATTTCCTTCACCGATTGCAAAGCAAAGTGAGTCAAATGAAAAAATTGAAGAATTATCAATTACTTGGTGAATGGTTTCTGCTGTAATTAATTTATCATTTTTTTGATAAGTCATTAATTTATCCAATTCAGAGAGTGTCATTCCGCGACTTTGTCCAACAGAATCCATAAACGCTGCGACAGCATCTGATGTGATTTGATATCCGTTTTGCGAGAGTGTGTTTTGAATTAATAGGCGAATATCGTTTGCTTCGTCCGGATAACACACAATTGTCAATATCTTCGGATGATTTTCACACACCACCCTTACAGAGGCGCTTTTAGAAAAAGCATCGCCGGTGATGAGCAAAAAATTGTTTGTTTTTAAATTTTGTAAAACATCATCAATCATTGAACCCATTGATTCTGTTGCATTTTTAATCCAAACAACACGACGTCCACCCATTAAAGAAAGGGCATTTAATTCATCCAAAACAAGGCTGGCATTTTCTTTTATTTGAGCAGCAGTAATTTCACGTACTGCAAAATCATCTTTTAAATTCGGTACAATAAAGTGAGCGATTTTTTTTGCATATTCTTGCACCATGCTTTCATCATAACCAAAAACCAAAGCGCCTTGAAATGTATTTTTAATTTCACTGGCTAATGCATCAATTTGATATTTTTGTGCTTTCAAAGGATGCCTCTTGCTTTTTAAAATACATCAGTAAACGGATAGAAATATTATCCGCTAAAATTTTAGCCAAATTTTGCCGCATCTTATCTTGTGCTGTCATCGTGGAATAAGCCGTTGTTAAGTTATAAGAACCTGATGCACTTGTGTCTGTATTTAATAAAACTTGATTTGTTTGACGATCTTTTAAAATATAATGCGCCGTTAAAATAAGACGAGAGCGTGTAGCAAAATTGGTTTTTTGAATTCCTAAATCACCAATGATATTTTCGGAAATCGTTATTTTTAACGTATATTTTGAAGGTTCGGAAGCATTTGTTTGCAATTTAGCATTTAATTGATCGCGCAGGGTGTATCCTAATACTCCTTCAATAGGCTCAATTTGAATTTGAGCAGTTTCCTGTAAAACATTTTCATCCGGTTTTTCAAAATATAAAGGGGAAAAAGAACAGGCTGTACAGATAAAAAATAAAAAGAGCAAACTTAAAAAACGCATTTTTTTCCTTTGTTTTAAAGATGTTGTTTTATTTTACACTTTCTTTTTTAAAAAAACAAGTATAGAATGCGCTTATGTCTGACTTAAAGAAGGTTTTTGTGATTATGGGGCCGACAGCCAGTGGAAAGTCTGCACTGGGACGGATTTTTGCAACCACCCTCAAAACAGGCTTAATTAATGCAGATTCTATGCAAATTTATCGGGATTTACCGATTTTAACCGCTTCTCCAACAGAAGAGGAGAAAAAAAGCGTGCCACATTATTTATATAATTTTGTGGATGAAAAAACGGTTTTTAATGTCGCGCAATGGTTGACATTAGCCGTCCAACAAATTCAAGAAATGGATTTTCCGGTTTTGGTGGGGGGGACCGGATTATATGTTTCTGCGTTAATAAATGGTCTTGCCGAAATTCCGGATGTGGATCCGGCTGTGCGGGAAGAGGTGCGTCAAATGACTTTGGAAGAAGTGGCAGAACAGGTGCGCGAATGCCCATATACTGATCCGCAACGAATGCGACGAGCATTGGAAGTACAACTTTCAACCGGAAAAACGTTGGCTTTTTTTCAAGCACAACCACGTCAAAAATTTATTCAAGATATTGAATTTAAAACAATTTTTATCAACCCTCCCCGTCCTTTTTTACATCAACGTATTGAAAAGCGTTTTCATCAAATGAAAAAAAACGGAATGATTGAAGAAGTGCAGGCACTTTTAAAACTCAATCCGACCGGTTCGGTTTTAAAGGCAATCGGTGTGTGTGAAATTCGGGCCTATTTAGATGGAAAAATAACGGAAAATCAAATGGTTGAAAAAATTATAACCGCTACAAGACAATACGCTAAGCGCCAAATAACGTGGTTTAAGCATCAATTTAAAGCAGATATCGTTCTGACAGATGTTCAATCATTTCGATTTTCAGATCTAATTTCTTCAAAATAATTACGTTGTATATACAATTTAGGTGTAATTACATTGTGTCTATTTTTTTAAATAATTATTTTGTAATTACATTTTAAGTGTAATTACTTTATATTTTCTTTTTTTATGAAAAGTTTTTACAATGTAATTACTTTTTGCTTGACAAGGGTGTAAAATTAAAGATAAATTATTTTTTAGAGGTTGTATTTAACAGCTTTATTTTAAAAGGAGAATGATATGATTTATCGCCGACCTAAAGAACGTGAAGAACAAGAAGAAGTTTTATTTTCTGAATTAAATCAACCTGTTAAACCAAAATTTTTTCAAAAAAAAGGAACAATTATTGCTCTTTCTTTTTCAGCAATGTGGTTTATTTTTGTGATTGATTATTTAATGTCTTCCGGTTGGTGGGCTTCGCGGGGGGATTTGTCGCCGGCTGAATTTATTGGTGGGATTTCAGGTTTATTATTGCCAATTGTGATTGCGTGGTTAGTGACGGCTTATTTTGATCGGTCAGAACAATTGGAATATGAAGCCAACACGCTGAAATCTTATTTAAACGAGTTGGTTTATCCATCGGCTGAAGGGGCGGTTTATACCAAAACACTGACGGATGCGTTGCGCACGCAGATTAAAGAATTTCGCTCTGTTTTCAATGAAGTTAATGAACAAACGCAAAGTGTACGCACGGATTTAAAAGAATGGATTGCTGATTTATCCAAGATTATTGATCATGTGGATAATCAGACGGTTTTAGCGGTTAAAGAGATGGCGGGTCATATTCATCATTTGGCAGAAGCAACCGAAATTGCAAATGATCAAGCTAATCGTGCATCCGAGTTATTTGCTCAGCAAGCAGATTTGTTGGAAAAAATATCTGCTAAAGTTGTACAAGATATGAATAACATGAGCAGCTCTTTAAATATGAATTTAGATGACTTAAAAAATACGGCGCATGCAATTGAAAACGTGAATGAACGGACAGCCAAAGCGGTTGAGGGCAGTGAACGAGTAGCTGGTTTATTACAGGAACAGGCAAAATTAATTGAAAATTCCGTTCAAAGCTATGAAACCAGTGCCAAACAACAAAATGCGCGGCTATTTGGTAATTTGGAAAAAGTTTTGTCCGTTTTCAGAGCACAAGGAGATTTATTAGATCAAGAAGTGGAAAAGACAACGAATCGGTTGCGTGTAGCTGAAAGCTTATTTATTGAAAAAACAAAGGGATTATTTCAATCGTCTGATGAAGCGATTTTCCGATTGACGGAAGCGTCTGCTTTATTTGATCGTAAAGCCAAGAATGTTAGCGAATTATTAGCACAAACAAAAGGTGAAATGGTTGCTTTGAATCAGTTAATACCTGTGGCACAAAAAGGAATGCAAGCAGCAGCGCAATTAGAACGAGGGAAAAGCGCAGCTGAAAAAGAAGCTCAAAAAGCTGATTTTTTAGCGGAAGCGCAGGTTATTTTAGATCGGTTACAGGGATTTTCAGTGGATATGGCGCATATTTGGACGCCTAAGCAGGAAGAAGAGTTATGGAAGCGGTATTATGCCGGAGATAAAGCTGTTTTTATGCGACATATTTCTAAATCGTTATCCGGCTCTAAAGCAGCAAAAATCAATGAATTATATCAGACAAATAAAAGTTTTCGGATGACGGTGGCGCGGTATATGGCTGAATTTGAAGGCTTAACGCAGATGGCACGACGAGAAAGTGATAACAATTTGTTGATGGGAATTTTAATCGGATCAGATGTCGGTCGGCTGTATATGGTGTTGGCAGATGTTTTGAAGAAGGAGGCATAAAATGAAAGTAAAGCTTGTTAAAATCGGGAATTCTTCCGGTATTCGGCTACCTAAAACGGTGATTCAAGAATGTGGCTTTGAAAATGAAGTGATGTTAGATGTACGTCATAAATCCGTTATTTTAACAGCTTCAACTTCCGTTAGACAAGATTGGGAAAAGCAAATTGAACAAGATTTAATTTTAAAACCCATTAATCAAAAAGGAGAATGGCAATGGTAAAACGTTTTGAAGTTTTTATGACGGATCATCACGGAACAGAAAAGCCCTGTTTAATCCTTTCTGCGGACGAATTAAATGCCGTTTTACCTTATGTTTTAATTGCGCCTATTACAACGTTTAATCGAAAATTTCCTACGCGATTTACAATCGGTTTAAAAGGAAAAAAAGGACAAGTGGCTTTAGATTTAATGCACACAATTCCTAAATCTAATTTGGTTAGAAAAATTGGAGCTTTGCCACCTCAAAGTTATGAAGGAGTTGTTTTAATTTTACAAAAAATGTTTCGCTTGTAAATTTTTATTGATTTATAAAAATAAATACTTCTACTATTTAGATCATTCTTATCTT
>CALXUD010000061.1 GCA_944391585.1 uncultured Alphaproteobacteria bacterium
AATAAAGACAAAATACCAACGATGACTAAAACAGCCATCATTTCTAACATTGTTCGTCCTTTTTCCTGACGGCGATGAGATTCATCTTCTTTCGTGTAACGAAGTGGAAAACGATATAATTTACTCATTTTATAACCTCTTTTTTTATGGTTTTTCTTAACAATGGCACAATTTACCCCTCCTTGTCAACACTTTTTATGGATTTAATGAGCCTCTTTCCAGGATTGTCCGACACCGACATCAACTATCAAGGGGACGGATAAGTGTGCCACTTGTTCCATTGTGGATTGAATTAATAGTCGCGCTTTTTCAACGCTCTCTTCCGGCACTTCAAAAATCAGTTCGTCATGAATTTGCAAAAGCAATTCAGCAGGAATTCTTTCTTCTTTTAAACGGTTCATTACCTGAATCATCGCCAGTTTAATCAAATCGGCAGCGCCTCCTTGAATCGGCGCATTAATGGCCGCCCGTTCGGCAAATCCACGTGTTCTGGATGAGTCAAATCCTTTGATAAAACAGCGACGTCCCATTGGGGTTAAAACATAATCATGCTGTTTAGCAAATTCAATAGTTTGAGCCATATATGTTTTGATTTCAGGATATTTTTCAAAATAAGTATTAATATATTGAGCAGCTTCATTTCTGGAAATGCCCAGTTGATTTGCTAATCCGAAAGCAGAAATACCATAAACAATGCCAAAGTTAATTGCTTTTGCGCGTCGACGTGTATCTGCATCAATTTCATTAAGCGGAATGCCGAATACTTGAGAAGCGGTTGAGGCATGAATATCGGCATTTTCACGAAAAGCGGTTTGTAAAGCCTTCACTTGAGCCACATCTGCCAACAATCGCAACTCAATTTGTGAATAATCGGCACAAATCAATTTATGTTTTGGTTTGGCAATAAAGGCTTGTCGAATTTTTTTGCCGGCTTCACTACGAATGGGAATATTTTGTAAATTGGGATTGGAGCTTGCCAATCGCCCCGTATTTGTTGATGTCAAAGAAAAAGAGGTGTGAATACGTTTTTCCCTTGAAACAGTCAATTCCAACAAAGAATCCACGTATGTATTTTTTAATTTTGAAACAGCTCGATAATCTAATACTTTTTGAGCCAATTGATTTCCCTCAAACGCTAGTTTTTCCAATATATCGCTATCGGTTTTCCATTTATCTCGCGCACCTTTTTTACCGCCGCTGACATTCATTTTTTCAAATAAAATAACCCCTAATTGTGCTGGCGAGTTAATATTGAATTCTTCGCCCGCTAAAGTATAAATTTCTTGCGTGAGTACACTCAATTGTTCTGTAAAATCTGTTTGTAGTTTTCTTAATTGAGCAGTATCCACCAAAATTCCTTTTTCTTCCATATCAAATAAAATAGGAATAAGAGGATTATCTATTTTTTGATAAACAGATAGTATCGGCGATTGAGCCATTCGTTCTTTTAAAAAGAAATAAAGTCGACCGGTAATATCGGCATCTTCTGCTGCATAGGCACAAGCTTTTTCAAGATCTGCTTGATCAAATGTGATTTTATTTTTCCCTGTGCCACATACTTCATCATATTTAATGGTGGTGTGGTTGAGAAAAAGAGCTGCCAATTCATCCATGCCGTGTCCATGAGTCATTCCATCTAAGTCATAACTCATCAATAAGGTATCCGTTATTGGGGTGCATTCAAAAGAAGCTCCATATTCTTTGGCTAGAATGTGAAGATCATATTTAATATTATGCCCAACTTTTAAAACAGCCGGATTTTTCAATAAAGGCGCCAATAAATTTAAAGCTTTTTGCATCGGAATTTGTTTTGTTTGATCCGATTGAACAAAAAATAAATCAGATGTTTGTTCGGCTGCGCTTCCATGTCTCAATGGCACATAACAGGCATGTCCCGGTCGGTCAGAAAGCGAAAAGCCGACTAAACGAGCCAAAGTCCAATCAACGGATGTTGTTTCGGTATCCAAAAAAACAACGGGCTGTTGTTGACACAAATCAATCCACTTTTTTAAAGTTTCTTCGTCTTGAACTAATTCATAATCCGTTTGAATTAAATGAGAGACCAAACATTTTTGCCCAATGCTATTGCTTTGTTTAGCAACAAAATCAGGAATTAAAGGTTGCAGGCTTTTAAAATTATTTTCCAGTAAAAAGGCATTTATTTTTTCTGAATTCGGTGTTTTTAATTGAAATTGCGCTAAATAATCCGATACCGGTACATGGCTATCCAGGGTTGCCAATTGTTTGGAAATACGTACTCGTTCGGCATCATCTTTTAGCCCAATGCGACGTTTTTCTTGTGGTATTTTGTCCAAATTTGCAAGCAAATTTTCCAAAGAGCCAAATTCGTTAATTAATGCAGCTGCCGTTTTGGGGCCAATACCGCTGGCGCCGGGAATATTATCAGATGAATCACCCATCAAAGCTTGTACATCTACCACTTTATCCGGTGGAACACCAAATTTTTCTAAAACATCTGCTTCTGTCAGCAACTTTTTTTTCATAGGATCATACAAGCGAACATCTTCATTCATCAACTGCATTAAATCTTTATCAGCAGAAATAACACGCGTTTTAAAGCCTTGTTCCGTTGCCAAACGGGCATAGGTTGCGATTAAATCATCCGCTTCATACCCTTCTAATTCCATATAGGGAATGGAAAAAGCTTTAGTTGCTTGGCGAATCAACGGAAATTGGGGAATAAGCTCCGGTGGTGTTTCTTTGCGATTAGCCTTGTAATCCGGATAAATTTCATTTCTGAAATTTTTCCGTTTGGCATCAAATAAAACCAACATGTGTGTACAGGGATTTTCTTTTATCAGTCCCATTAACATTTTCGTAAAACCATATACAGCTCCGACTGGAATACCATCCGGTCGCGTGATAGGCGGTAATGCATAGAAAGCCCGGAAAATATACCCAGATCCATCAATTAAACAGAGCGTGGGTTGTTGGCTCATTTATTCTACGTTATCCTTTTCTTTTTTTGTCTTGGCGTTTTGCAGTGTTAATTCTCGCAAACTGATATATGCCATTTTACAATGCTCTGGGCAATAAGGTTTTCCCGTTTGTGCTTGTTTTCCACAAAAATGAAAATCAGGATCTTTGGGATCACCGATTGGCCAACGACAAGAAGTAAGTTTCAAATCCATCAATGTTGTTTTATTGCTTTTGGGTTTTGAAACTGTTTTTGAGGCATTTTTTGTGCTTGTTTTTGCTGTTGATTTTGAAGCTGTTTTAGCAGCTGTTTTTGCTGTCCCACTTTTTATTGGAGAAGGACGTGCCGCCAATTCTAATCGATGCACTTTTCCGACAACTGCGTTTTTGGAAATTCCAAGAGCCTTACCGATTTCAACAGTACTTTTCCCTTTTTGCCATAATTTTTTTAAACTTTTGATTTTTTCCGGTGTCCATGTCATTTAAAAAACTCCTTTTATTCTGATAAGAAGCAGTATACGTTTTTTTATGCATTTAGTCAAGATAAACCATTGTGCCGGCCACCAGCATATCTTTGCGTAAAAATGTGCGCCGCAACTGTTTTAAATAAGGCGCAGCAAAGGCAATATCTTCTGGGGATGATTCATATAAGCTGGCATACATCCATTGAGACCGATCCGTCCGATTGGGAGAAGTGGGTGAATACTTCTGACGAATTTTATAAAGCTCTATAGCGGTTGTGGGGCGCAGGAAATTTGCCCGATAAGCTTTTAGTAAGCGGTCAGTTTTATTGGCAAACTCTTTTGCATTTTTCCACCCCTGTTTTTGCAATAATTGATTCACTTCTTTTGCGTATCCCATTTTGGTTAAGCGTGCCATCAAAGAATGAAACGGATAGGCCAAGCGGATAATCATTGGCAACTGGGGATCTGCCGAACTGAGTAGTTTTGAACGAAAGGTGATTTGATCCGGTTGAGCGGCATAAAAATCTTCCAATGCTTGAAAAGTTTCAGCTAATCGATTAACATCGGCAGATGTTAAGGGGTCGCCTTGAATGGAAACGCGCGGACCATCTAATTTATTTAAAACAGAATTCGGGTTAGATTCAAGAGATTGAGAAACGCCTTGTAAACGCTGCGCAATATCGGGTTTTTTTAACTGCTCTTGATTATGGCCTGGCCACATTTCGGGCATCACTGCTGGGTAAAAACTTGCGGGTAAATAAGCTAAATGCTCCTTAGCCCATTCTTGCAGTTGAGGCGCAATACGGGTGGGGATTTTCCCTTTCCAAATAATAATATCTGGATGCGTTCTGACTTTTTGAGAAGTATAAACAGATTCATGTAATTGTGGAACAGTATATTGTCTGTATTCAAAAGGTGTTTGTAAAACAGATTCAATGATTTCTTCATCGGTTAATTTTTGATTATCCTGTTGAATGATTTTTTCTAATTGAGCCATTTTCATATCTAATTCAGTTTGTGAATAGACAGGAAACGTAATCAAAAGAAAGATAATACAGATAAATGTTTTCATCATTTTTTTGTTAATTCATAAGTTAATGTTGTCATCCCATTTGCAGGGACAGGGACAATCCATTTAACTTGATTCGATGTTTCACTAAAATGTGGGATATTTTCATTGCTAATTCGAAATGAGGAACCAAAATCTTGCATTATTTCTACATTGGCAGGATTACTGCTTCCATTTTTTAAGATAATTTGATAAGTAGCTTGAAAAGCATTTTTCCCGGTTAATTTTTGATATTGTGTGCGTTTCATATCTGCAGTTAAGTCAAAAGCTTTCCCTGTTTTTAAACGAACAGTTTCACCATTTGGGGTATGTTGAATACGATCTTCTCCGATTAATAACATATTCCCAGAACTATCTGATTTATATAAACGGATAATCCCTTTAGGCAGAGCAACACCTAATCCATTGTCCTTTTTATTATCAAAGGAAATAAAGATTTCAGGAGAAATATTTTCTAATTTATCGGCATACATATTAAATTGATTATTGAATTCATAAGTTTTTTTCAAAGAAACGTTTTGCCCAGATAATAAAGCAACTTGTTTTGTTTGTTTAGATAGAATATCTGTTGTTTG
>CALXUD010000062.1 GCA_944391585.1 uncultured Alphaproteobacteria bacterium
ATTTAATAAAGGCAACACTTCCGTAACAGAATCAGCATCCAAAGTCAATAACTCACTGGTGTTTAAAACCGCACCCGCACAACCGGCAATATCATGTGCCATTTTAGTAATAATAAAAGGCGTCAGATTCATTTCTTTTCTCCTGCGAAATAATCCGATACAACCGTCCCGACCAAATCTGGTTCACGAATAATTTGCGCTCCTGCTTTACGCAGCGCTTGATGCTTCCAACGAATCCAATCCGCCGGATTTGAAAAATGTGTTCCCAACATTTCCACTATTGCCGGCCGTGGCAACGTTTTTCCCGCAATGTAAACAAATAAAGGTTTTTTTCGTTTTTGCCGACCATAAAATTCCGCCAATCGCATTTCAAAAGAACCTTCCACTTCTCCAATTATTAAAATAGCTTTCGTGTTTGGATCATTTAACAAAGCCTTAACCGGTCGTACAAAACCACACCCTAAAATAGATGATGTACCTAAAGCCACACAAGCCGACACGCCTAATCCTACAGCGGATAATTGCTGCACAGCCTCATAGGAAAGCGAACTGGATCGCGCCACAATCCCCACAACTCCCGTTTTAAACAAATGCGCCGGCATCGTTCCGGCCACACAAGCATTTGGCACCAAAATCCCCGGAGAAGCCGGTCCTAAAATAGAAACGCGATATTTTTCTCCCAATTGACGAATTCGCAATGCCTCTTGAATAGGAACACGTTCCGTCGTCACAATAATCAAAGGGACTTTGGCTGCTGCCACTTCTGCCACATCTTCATACACGCGCACCGGTGATGAAAACACCACGCACATATCCGGCTTTGTTTTACGTACTGCCGTTCGAACTGTTTGAAACACCGGCACGGACAAAAATTCTTTCAATCCCTTTTCGTGAGAAACACCCCCCACAATTTCGGTATCATGCACTAATGCTTTTTCCATATGAATCGCCGCGCTGGAGTGCGTAATACCTTGAATCAATACTTTTGTTTTTGCTGTCGGAATTGAAAATCTCATGATAATGCCTGCACTTTCTGAACAATTTCCTCAATCGCTTCTTTCATCGTGTGAGTAATAACAAACGGTAAACCCGATTCAATTAAAAACCGTTCCCCGATTTGTGCATTTGTTCCATCCATTCGCACAACAATCGGCATTCCGACTGCGATTTCCTGAGCCGCACCAATCAAGCCTTTTGCAATAATATCACAGCGGGTTGTTCCTCCGAATATATTAACCAAAACCCCTTCAACATCCGGCTCGGATAACACCAAACGAAAAGCCTTTGCAACGGTTTCTTTACTTGGCTCTGTTCCCACATCTAATAAACAGGCGACTTCTCCTTGACACGCATGAATCAAATCAATTGTTGCCAATCCTAAACCGGATCCATTTACCAAACACGCTATATTACCGTTCAACGTAATATATTTAAAATTATTTTGCTTGGCTGTCATTTCCCGTTCCCGACCGGTTTCTTCTTCTTTCATTTGCATAATTTCGGGATGTTTAAACAACGCATCCGAATCAAACAAGATCCGCCCCTCTAACGCAACAATTCGATGATCTTCCGTCAATACCATTGGACGAATTTCCACAGCAACCGCTTCATATTTTAAAAATAACTGATATAATTTTCGAATAATTTCACATATTTTTTTTAAATCCCGATAGGAAATATCCAGCTTTGATAAACAGCGATATAAAAATCCATTTGTAATGCCTTTTTCCGGCACCGGAAAGCGAAACAACTTTTCTTTTTGATCTTCCAAAACGAACATAACCTGTTGCTTTTCAAAATCCACTTGAATAGATACCCGAATTTTTTGCATAATCCGACACGCCTCTTCCACATAAACTTTTTTCACTTTCTGAAGACCGATATCTGTCTCAAAAACATCCTTTAACATTCGATCTGCAATATGAAATACATCTGATGGATCGGCTGCTATTTCCACCCATCGACAAGCATCGGTTTTGTCTCTCAATGATTCATAAACACCACACATCTGCGCCTTGATGAACCATTTTGCGCCACCGATTTTTTCAGCCATTTCCTGTGCTTCTGCTGGCGTATAGGCTACCGCCCCCTTTAATACTGGAATACCGTTTTGCTCAAAAATTTGTTTAATCTGATAATCATATAAATCCATTTTTCCATCCCTTTTTATTTATTTTGTCAGAAAACAAATAAAAAGTCCACAAAAACATCTCCTTGACTTTTATAAAAAATTTTGCTACATTATCCCTATGCCGTTCGGCGATTTATTTCCCCATTTTTTATAAATAAGGATTTGCCATGCAACTCAAAGATTTAAAACGAAAAACTCCCGCAGAATTACTGGCTTATGCTGAAGAATTGAATGTTGAAAATGCAACTTCTTTACGCACGCAAGATCTCATGTATGCCATTTTGAAAAAACTGGCAGAATCCGAAACAACTTTGTTTGGTGAAGGGGTATTGGAAGTATGTCAGGACGGATTCGGCTTTTTGCGTTCTCCCGAAGCGAATTATTTGGCGGGACCGGATGATATTTATGTTGCACCGGCACAAATCAAGAAATTTGGACTGCGCACGGGCGATACATTGGAAGGTGAAATCCAAGCCCCAAAGAATAATGAACGTTATTTTTCCATGACCAAAATCAACCGCGTGAATTTTGTGGATCCTGAAGAATTACGCTATCGCATTAATTTTGATAATTTAACTCCCCTCTATCCGCAAGACCGAATTGTGATGGAACATGGTAACGGCTCACCGGAAGAAACGAAAGATTTAACCGCACGCATTATTGATTTAATCTGCCCACAAGGAAAAGGTCAACGCTCTCTCGTCGTAGCCCCACCGCGCACCGGTAAAACCGTAATGCTGAAAAACATTGCCCATGCAATTGAAGCTAATTATCCGGATGCCCACCTGATTATGTTGCTTATTGATGAACGACCGGAAGAAGTGACAGACATGAAACGCTCGGTTAAAGGGGAGGTCATCAGTTCCACTTTTGACGAACCTGCTGCTCGCCATGTGCAGGTTGCGGAAATGGTGATTGAAAAGGCTAAACGCTTAGTGGAGCATAAAAAAGACGTTATTATTTTATTAGATTCCATCACACGTCTGGCGCGAGCTTATAATACCGTTGTTCCCTCATCGGGAAAAGTATTAACCGGTGGTGTGGACGCTAACGCCCTTCAAAAACCGAAACGCTTCTTTGGAGCGGCACGTAATGTAGAAGAAGGTGGTTCTTTAACCATTTTCGGGACAGCTTTGATTGACACCGGTTCACGCATGGACGAAGTAATTTTTGAAGAATTTAAGGGTACCGGCAACAGTGAAATTATTTTGGATCGGAAAGTGTCTGATAAACGCATTTTCCCCGCAATTGATATTACAAAATCAGGCACTCGCAAAGAAGAGCTTCTTGTAGATAAAAATATCTTACCGAAAATGTGGGTTCTGCGTCGCGTTCTCATGCCTATGGGCGTTACAGATGCAATGGAATTTTTGATTGATAAATTAAAACAAACAAAAACGAATGCCGACTTTTTTGAAACGATGAATCAGTAAAAATCAATCCAGCGAATTAATTTTGATTCATCCAATAAGTCTTAATAAGGATATTTCTCAAGTCTTTCAGCTTAAATGGAGTGCATATAAAATATCATTCAACTAAGTATTTATTTCTAAAATGTCGCCGGTTCTTTGTTTTAGGCATAAAACATGAGATAACATATAAGCAAATTATTTTTATCTTAAAAACAGTCTTTTTAAACATTCGGCACAAATATTGTACCTTAGACAACCGATGTATTGATAAATTATATTTTTGCGTTAATTCATCAAAAAACTTTCTGTTTAATGCCCGGCATTCTGACAAAGCTTGCGGATAAATAATTGCCTTCTTAATATCAGCCTCTAAATCCCCGGAATAAAATATTGGCGGATATGGCATATGTTCAAATTTTGTTGAAAAAGGATTCATCAAAATTACCTTTTTTTTCATCAAAGTTGCCCAATAACACGCATGATAAGAACTCGTGACAATAATTTCAGATGAACCAATAAATGAAATTATCTCTCTTAAACTACCTTTATTAGAAATCGTCGGATAATCTAAATTAATTCTAAAATCTTTGTGAGTCACAACTCCAATACGTCTTTTAATTTTATATTTCTTATCTAGTAAATCAATAAAACAAGACACACATGGTAAAAAGGGAATTTTACTGGGATGATTCCAATCACGAATTCCCAACATTTTAAACTTGTTGAGTTGAATTTTTATTGAAATGCTCGAAGAATAAGGTTGATTAAAACCAACTCCCCACCCTACAACAAAACGACACTGTTTTAAAATCCGATTGATACTTTGATTCCACTCATCCCAGCAATCAATCATTCCGCCGCCACCGATAATGACCAAATCATCTTCTTTGATCTTATCAAAGGCAATGCTGTTCGTATCATGCTCATAAAAAGACAATTTATTAAATTGCTTAAAATACCGAACAGGACTACACGCCAAATCGCCCACATTATTCTTATCTATTCTATAAATAAAATGAATCATAAAATCTTGTTAGTTTCTTACTATACTTTTATATTTTTTATAATTTACTTTCAACGTTAAGTCAACAGGGGATCTTGTTTTTGCATTATTTTTAAATCCTTTTTCAAAGCAGCAAATAGCAATATATTTTTTTAAATTTCGATATTTTTTCTTTCTGTTTAAATGACTCTTCATTAAATATATTATCTTTTTAATTCGCAATAAAAAAAGATTTTTCCTCTTTGTATATAAAAGGAGATTCTTTCCTAAAACAGAAAGATAATAAAAAGAATTAAAATCCGAGAAAAAACGTTGATTGATTACATCTAACATTTCTTGAAATTCTTCTTTTTGAAAAAATTTTTTACATCCTTCTAATTGAGATTGACAAATTTGTGCCATGATTTTTTCATTTTGATGAAGCCGATGATTCTTTTTTAAAAAATCAATAATCTCCAATGTAATCAGAAATCG
>CALXUD010000063.1 GCA_944391585.1 uncultured Alphaproteobacteria bacterium
TCCATTCGAAAGAATCGTCTGGCTAAAAAACTTTCCAGCGAAAAATTATCAGAATTAAGCGAAATGGATTATTCTTCTATCAATTTGATAGAGAATCAAAAACAAAATCCGCGCTCTTACAGCCTATATAAGCTGCTTTATGCTCTGGATATTGATATTACCGCTTCCTTAAAAGATAATTCGCCTTATCTTCAAGAAACGAAAGAAAAAATCATCCGTAAATTAGATTTTATGGATGAAAAACAACTCGTTTCTCTATTAAGTTTCATAGATAATTACACGCTAACCAGCAAGTAAATCCTAAAAGCTGCTTATCTGAACTTTCCTCCGAAAATATATTTTCTTGGATCATACCTTGCGGCAAGGTGGCTGATATCGGCATGCCCATAGCCTGTTCCTCTGGAGCATAAAGCCATTTGAGGTGTTGCCTGAACATTATTCTCACTGCAGTAGCTCAAAGCCTGGCTTAACGCATCGCATTGATCCTTAAAAGGAGAATAAGGAAAAGTTAACAGCTCGTTCTTAAAATCATCAAACCAATCTTTGTATTCAGTCGGTAATAACAATTCTCCTCTTTCAACTTTCAGACTGACAATATTAAATCGTTGCTCTTTTGAGCGATGGCAAGAACAGGGTCTTAAGTTTGATATTTTATTTTTCAACATTTGATAGAGCTGAATACCGGAAGATTCATTTTCAATAAGAGTTATCGTCCGATTATAAAACATCTCTTCAAATTTTTGATGCACAGTTTCAACCTTAGTTACTAAATCCGGAAATTCCAATTTTTCCCGAATAACCTCAAGCAAATAATACTTATTATCGTTGCCTAATCCGACAACAACACAAGCAGAGTATGCGCAATTGTCATTGGTTTTTGCCGCTGTATCCCAAGATAGGATAACCCGATCTAATCTTCCTGAGTAGGTATAGTATTTAAGCCATTCAGGTTTTATTATCCCGCTGCCAACCGGTATAGGGTTTTGTTGGTATTGTGTTGAAAAAGCAAAGCTTCCCATCGAATTCTTATAACTATCTACAATACGCTCACTTTCTCTTTGGGGATGCAAAAGTTCTCCTTTTTTTCTAACATATTTAGAAGTCAGACCTGAAATATGATTTTTTACCAACCATTCCTCATCTTCCTCAGCAATAATCGGAAGCTTGATAACTTTAAATTCAGGATCATTTTTTTGTAAATAGCCGGATAAATCATTTAAATGAAGACGTTGCATAACAAGGACAATTTTACCGGTATTCTTGTTATTCAATCTGGAAAATATCGTATTTCCATAAGCCTCATTAACTTTTTTTCTTATTGTATCAGAATAGGCGTCTGTTGGTTTCAACGGGTCATCCATAATAATCCAATCAGCACCCCGTCCGGTAATAGCTCCAAAAACTGTTGTAGAAAAACGACCGCCGTGCTTTGTTGTTTCAAAATCCATTACAGATTTTTTATCAGATTTTATCCTTGTCTGAGGAAAAAGCCTTTTATACCACTCTGTTTCCATAATGGTTTTACAATCTGAAGCCAATTTTGATGCCAATTCATCTCCATAACTGATACACATAATCTTTGTCGACGGATCAAGTCCTAATATATATGTCGGTAACGCAATAGAACAAATAAGAGATTTCAAATATCTCGGAGGGAGATTTATAATTAATTTTTGATATTCTCCTTCCCCCATTCTTTGGAGTTGATCGCAAAGAACATTAATATACCAACCATCAATAAATTCTTCTGATGGATTTAGTTCATGAAACACCTTTCGCACATAGCTTAAAAAATTCTTACGCAATAACGAATCAAAAATATAATTAATTGGATTTTTCATCTTTGTTGTCTCCTTTGTTCTGTTCTAAAAATTGTTTTAAAATTGCCTCATCACTTAAAGATAATTTGCTTGTATCTAAGGATTGCTCCTCTTTCATGTCCAACTGCATCAAGTATGGAAAAAGTGCCGCAATGGCCTTAATCTCGCCTTTTACCGCAGCATTGACCAATTGCATCAGCATCGCCTGCTTTTTGGTAATGCTGATGGTTTTGCCCTCTTGCTGGATTTTGATTTTCTGTTCCAAAACCGCATCCAGAAGTTTAAGCGTGTTTTTGCTTCCTTTCGGCCTCCCTGTCGGATTACCCGAACATCCTTTCTGAAATTGCGAATGTTTGGGCGGATTTTTATAACCGCTTTCACTCATTGTTTTTCTCCAATTTTTCTTGCAGTAATTGCTCATATGATTTTTGCGAGCTTTGATGAACAGCCCAATTTCCGGTCAGTTCATGGTATCGGCGGATAATTGTGTCGATATACAATGGCTCATATTCGATTCCATAACAAACGCGTCCGGCTTTTTCTGCTGCAATCAGCGTTGTTCCGCTGCCGAGAAACGCGTCCAGTACAATATCGCCCCGTTTAGACGCGTCCAAAATTGCATCGCGGACTAATTCTACCGGCTTGACCGTAGGGTGCATTTTAAGATTTTTCTGTTCGGAACCAAAACTGTTAACACCGGCATAATGCCAAACATTTGTCCGATAGCGCCCATGTTTACCCAACTCCACATTATTAACATGAGAACCTTTGCCATTCTGAAAAATAAAAATTAATTCGTGCTGGGATCGGTAAAAACTACCCATACCGCCGTTTTTCTTACACCAAACCACCATATTCAGCATTTTAGCGTAGATATCTTGAGAAGCGGAAAGCAGCTCGGATATATGTCGCCAATCCATGCAAATATAATGAACGGAATTTTCAACAGAATGTTTGGCTATATTCGCCATTGATGTTTTCAAAAACGAAATAAATTCAGCCACATTCATCTCGCCAGAGGCAAAAGCAAACTCGTTATGTTTTGTCTGACCAGTACCACAAACATGTCCTTGAATTTTCAAATTAAATGGTGGATCCATGAAGACCATATTGGCTTTAACGTCTTTAAACAAACACTGGTATGTTTCTACTTTTAACGAATCTCCGCAAATAATTTTGTGTTTTCCTAGAAGCCAGATATCGCCATGTTGACTGACTATTTCATTTTCCGGTACATATGGAACAGAATTAAGTTTTTCATTCGCTTTTTCGCTAGGCTTGTCTTCCGCCAGAAGAACATCTATCTCTTTGAAATCAAATCCGGTAATATCCAAATCCAGTTCATCTTCAAGGTTCAAAGCCAACTTTTCAATTTCCGAAAATTCCAGCTTCAACAAATCCGTATCCCATCGACCATTCTCCGATAATTTATTGTCCGCTATGCGATAAGCTCGTTTTTCCGCTTCAGAAAGATGTATAAGGCGAACCACTGGAACTGTTTCTAGTTTCAATAGCTTTGCGGCCAACAGACGGCCATGACCGGCAATTACCTCCGATTTTTCATCAATCAAAATAGGATTATTAAAACCAAATCTTTCAATCGATTTAGCGATTTGCTGAATTTGTTTTTCGTCATGAACCTTAGGATTTCCTTTATAAGGGTTAAGATTTTCCAAGGCTGTATATTCAATTTTTATATGCGTATCAGACATGATTTTCTCCTTTCTATTTCTGTCCAATTCCGCCCTTTATTAATAAAATTTT
Source organism: uncultured Alphaproteobacteria bacterium (assembly GCA_944391585.1). Taxonomy (GTDB): domain Bacteria; phylum Pseudomonadota; class Alphaproteobacteria; order CAAHEQ01; family UBA3637; genus CALXUD01. The sequence goes on from CALXUD010000063.1 coordinate 3,585, forward strand.
TCGCCCCATAAATTTTTATTAAAAATCAACAGGTTAAGTTTTTGACATTTAAAAATATTTTGGACAAAAAACGCTATCGTTAATCTTCAGCTTGACTTTCTTAAAACAGTAAGCGTTGCTTTACTTGGAAAATATATAAAAAACAAGGAGTTGACCGATGAGAAAGAAGATTTATCTGCCCAGAAGTGCCGAAGAACTAAAAAAGTTAAGCCACCAAAAACAAACTGAACTATGGGCGCGGTATCATAACAGTCCTTATGAACGGCGGTTTCGGGCATTATGGTATTATATCGCCTGTGAAAACGCCAATCTCAAGATTGAACGCAAACACCTGACTAAGCTGGAAAAATACTCCGAAAACCCTGATGAGTGTATGGTTAAGGTTTATAAGACTAAATACAACCTGCATCCCGACACCGAAATCATTAAAACCTACCTTGGCCGACAGTATAAAGTCACTATCGCGGAAGCCAACGATTTTATCTACAACGGGCAGCATTATAAAACCTTATCGGCCATCGCTAAAGAAATCTGCGGCATAAAGGTCTCCGGTTATGACTTCTTCGGATTAAACAACAAACGGGCATTAAAGGAGGCGGCTCATGGCTAAAGTAAACTGTGCGGTCTATGTCCGTAAATCCACCGAAAAAGGTTTAGAACTTGAGTTTAACTCCCTGCATAATCAGGAAGACGCCTGCCGGAATTACATTATGTCTCAAGCCTTTAACAATTGGGAATATTTCAAAACCTACACCGATGGCGGAATCTCTGGCGGCACCATGGAACGACCGGCTCTAAAACAAATGCTTGAGGACATTCGCCGTGGGTTAATCCAAACGGTAGTGGTTTACAAAGTTGACCGCTTATCGCGCTCCATTATAGACTTCCATAATATGATGAAAGAGTTTGATAAATATGGCTGCAGTTTTGTCTCAATCACCCAAGCCTTTGATACTTCAACCTCCATGGGTAAGCTGACATTAAATATGCTGTTATCATTCGCCCAATTTGAGCGGGAAGTATCTTCTGAACGTGTCCGCGATAAAATCCGCGCCAGTAAGGCCAAAGGCTTATGGACGGGCGGCATCCCCAAACTCGGCTATGATATTAAAGACAAAAAACTGGTCATTAATCCGGTTGAAGCCGAACAGGTTCGCAGTATTTTTGACGGCTATCTGCAATGCGGCTCACTGGCAGAACTTGAGAAATTTGCCGAGGTTAATGGTTTTAAACATAAAGGTTGGGTAACCAACAAGGGTGAACAGAGGGGCGGCAAACCTTTTAAAATATCCGCACTCCACCGCCTATTACATGAAAAATTATACCTCGGCATGATTGAGAACAAACGCACCGGACAAGCATTTAAAGGACAGCATGAGGCCAT
>CALXUD010000064.1 GCA_944391585.1 uncultured Alphaproteobacteria bacterium
TACAACTCAATGATGCAAGTTTTGTTTTTACGGCAGATAAATCAATGGCTTTAGGACAAGGTTTCCGTTGCGGCTTCTTGGGGTTGCTTCACATGGAAATTATTCAAGAACGCCTTGAACGAGAATTTAATCTCGATTTGATTACAACAGCTCCGTCCGTAGCTTATAAAATGCATTTAACAAATGGTACAACTTTGGAGTTACATAATCCAGCAGATATGCCCGATTTAACATCTATTAAGTCTATTGAAGAACCTTGGGTCAAAGCAAGTATTATGACTCCTGATGAATATTTAGGACCTATTTTACAATTATGTACCGAAAGACGAGGCGTTCAAAAAGATTTAACCTATGTTGGAAATCGAGCAATGGTTATTTATCACTTACCTCTTAATGAAATCGTTTTTGATTTTTATGATCGTTTAAAATCCATTTCTCGCGGATATGCCAGTTTTGACTATGAAGTGTCTGACTATGAAGAAAGCGATTTAGTGCGCGTTAATATCCTTGTTCATGGAGAAACCGTTGATGCATTATCTTTCTTAACACATCGTTCTCAAGCAGAAAGACGTGGACGCCAAATTTGCGAACGTTTAAAAGATTTAATTCCGCGTCACCAATTTAAAATCCCAATTCAAGCGACAATCGGTGGAAAAGTAATTGCTCGTGAAGACATTTCCGCTTTTCGTAAAGATGTAACCGCAAAATGTTATGGCGGCGATATTACCCGTAAACGCAAATTGTTGGAAAAACAAAAAGAAGGGAAAAAACGTATGCGCCAATTCGGCAGTGTAGAAATTCCACAAACAGCCTTTATAAATGCTCTTAAAATCGGTGATGAATAAGCAGTGTTAAACTGTTTTTTCCCTTAAAGACTTCCTGTTTTTAGATTTTGTTTACTTTTTTCAAAAAAGGTGTATCATATAAGTATATCAGGAGAAAAAAATGAAACAAAACATGCAACAAAAAATTCGGATAATGGCCTTTTGTGCTTTAGCAACAGCTGCCAGTATTTTACAAAGCGGATGCCAAAGTAATGTCGGATATATCGGCTTTCAAGGGCATGGAAATTTAAATTCCTTTCGTTTTTTTCCACAAGGTGGTGCTTGGGGACACTCCTATCAAAAAAACACATCCGGTTTTTATAACATGCACTTAAATGGCTTTAAACTACCTGGATTAACGGGTGGCAATTATTATAGATACTAAGTTAAACTCGCCGTTTTTGGAAATAATCTGATACCAGATTTTTATTCAACTGCCGTCCACAATAACGAACGCCCTCAATACACTTATGGGTATAACACGGCGGTGCCAACAATGGCAATAATTGTTTTCCGATTGGGTGTTTTTCCAACGCTTGACGCAATAAAACCGACAAATGATAAATTTCCTCCTGAGCGCACCAGCAAAGACGTTTTGCTTGTTCATGTTTTAAGGCATTGAGTGAAGCTTCTTTTTGATAACGTACCATAGCACCATAAGGCATCACAGCCATTGCCAATACCGGTGAAATTTTTTGAGATAAATCTAAATATTCCTGCATATACGCTTGAGCAGTTTGCGCCAATCCCCCTTCTTTCAATAGAGGCGGTAAATAAAAGGCTCCGGTTAAAACCGGTTCAGAGCGCTTAATACTACGATGTCGTTGATCTTGTCCCATCGTAGCACCACAATCCACTTCAATTTCCGTTTTAATCGCATTAACATTATCATTCAGTGCAAATGGTGAAAAATGCAAAATATCAACACTGTCTTTCCCTTCTAAATCTGACAAGGGCAGATTCAACGAAACATCCAACAATTTCAGTTTCGGTTCTTCCTGAACAACAGCAGTATGTGATAAAGAGCGAATTGTCCATTCCTTATCCAGCCGTTTTTGAGCCTCAAACATATAAGCCAAATCCGGATGCTTTGCAATAACGGCATCAGCCATTTTTTGCGATAAATCTTTTAATTCCGGTGTCCAAGCCGTGCGATAAAGAGCTGTCAAAGCACTTAAATTTAAGGTATAGTCCAATCCTGTCGGCGCAACCAATGAAATAAACATACGTAGCTGTTCCTGCGCAAATTTAGGCGCTTGGGATTGAATATATTTTTCATTGGCGAAAGGCCGTTCCGATTGAATTGCTTCTTTGGCAATTTCCGTTAATGACGCAATATTATCCGCATAAATTTTGGCCCCTTTTTTGATAAAATCCATCACTGCTGAGATATTTTCGGTTGGATAAAATTCTTTTAAATGCGCCTCAATTCCATCAAAGTCCGGATTATTATACATTTTTGAAAAGCGCCCCGAACGCTGATCTGTGTTATAATAAGGGCTGGTTAAATGCAAACCCAAAACACAGGCAGAAACGGGAACGTCTTCTAATGAAAAAGTAAAATAATTATGTTGTAAAGTGGTATGGTGACCCGGAGTAAACAAACGAGCATTTACATCTATTAATTGACCTAATGTCGGGTTTTCCGCCGTATAACACTTTTTCGCCGCATGTGAAGATAAAACGATCGGATCTACATTTGTTTCGGCGATTAACTCCACTTTCATTCTATTCTCCTTTTTTTAAATTTAATTGATGCATCGGCATCCAATGATCCTCCAATTTTCCCACAATCATACCGGAATAAACATGAACATTATCAGGTAAATTCAACATCTGTTTTAGGTCTGGCCAAAAAAAACGAACTATCTGTTCATTTTCTGGCGTTAACGGCTTAAAATCCTTACCTTGATAAAAACATAAATTTCCCGCCATATAATATCCGCGAGGCACTTGTTCTAAGATTCCAGATGCTTGTTCAAGAGAAAAACCCAACTGTCTCAACATTTCATTATGCCCTAGTCCTAATCCATATTTTTCGAATAAAATTCCAACGCTGGGAAAAATAATAAAGGCATGACGTAAATGATGATTATGTTGCATTATTTCACCACTAAGTTGACTAATTTCTTCGGAACATAGATTTCTTTAACGATTTCTTTGCCTGCAATAAAGTTTTGAACAGAGCTATTTTGTTTAGCCAACTTTAAAACTTCTTCTTTTTCCGCATTTACCGGCACTGTTAAAATCGCACGCTTTTTACCCAATACCTGCACTACAATATCCATGGTGTCAGATTGTGTCATAGATTCATCAAAAGTCGGCCAAGAAACCATGCTGATACCGCCCTCATGTCCTAATTTTTCCCATAATTCTTCTGAAATATGGGGCGCCATCGGAGCCAGCAACAAAACAAACTTTTCAGCTGTTTCCTTGCTCATCGGCTCATCTGATTTATAAACCGCGTTTGTAAATTCCATCAATTTAGCAATCGCTGTATTAAAGGTTAAGCGTTCCATATCCTCACTGACACCTTTAATGGTTTTATGCATCAATTTTTCCAATGCAACAGAACCGGTATCAGCCACTTTTGTTTCCATCATCGTCCAAACACGTTTCAGGAAGCGATTAATCCCGTTCACTCCTTCGGTTGTCCAAGGCTTTTCAGCCTCAATCGGCCCCATGAACATCAAGTATAAGCGCATGGAATCTGCCCCATAATCACGTGCGACATCATCCGGATTAACGACGTTGTAACGGGATTTACTCATTTTTTCCACTTGCGTCTTAACTTTTATATCACTTCCTTTAACAAACCAATCATTTCCGCGGCGCTCCACATCTGTCGGATAGTAGTATTTACCATTTTCATCTCGGTAGGAATAGGCTAAAACCATTCCTTGATTAACCAATTTTTTAAAAGGTTCATCCGCGGAAACCAATCCCGCATCAAACAAAACTTTTTGCCAAAAACGTGCATATAATAAATGCAAAACAGCATGTTCCACACCGCCCACATATAAATCTACCGGCATCCAATAACTATCCGCATCTTTACCAATCAAAGCATCTTCATTGTGCGGATCACAATAACGTAGAAAATACCAGGAACTGCCTGCCCACTGTGGCATTGTATTTGTTTCTCGCTTTGCCGGTTTTCCGGTTTCTTCATCAATCGTATTCACCCAATCAGTGCAACGTGCCAATGGCGGTTCTCCATCTTCGGTTGGTTTAAATTGCGCCAATTCCGGTAATAAAACAGGTAAATCTTTTTCAGGCAATGATTTAATTGTTCCGTCCTCACAATGGATTAAAGGGAATGGTTCTCCCCAATACCGCTGACGGGCAAACAACCAATCACGTAATTTATAATTAACCGTTCCTTTTCCAAAACCGTTTGCTTCGGCATATTCAATCATTTTTTTCTTAGAATCAGCCACATGCAAGCCATTCAAAAAATCGGAGTTAATTAAAACGCCATCCCCTTCCCAAGCCTCTTTGGAAATATCGCCGCCCTCAATCACTTGAATAATCGGTAAATCAAACTTTTTCGCAAAATCATAGTCTCGTTGATCATGCGCCGGCACAGCCATAATCGCACCATATCCATAGTCCCCCAACACATAATCGGCAATATAAATCGGGATTTTTTTACCATTCAACGGATTGATGGCATATGCTCCCGTGAAAGCTCCGGTCTTTTCTTTGACATCCGCCATCCGGTCCTGCGCCGATTTGGCGGCTGCTTGAGCCACGTAAGCATCAACTATTTCTTTTTGTTCCAATGTTGTAATTTCTTTAACCAACGCATGTTCCGGAGCCAATACACAATAGGTTGCCCCAAACAATGTATCCGGACGAGTTGTGTAAACCGTAAATTCAGCATTTTTATCCGCAACTTTAAAGGTAATATCCGCACCGGTGGATTTACCAATCCATTCGCGTTGCATGGTTTTGATGCCTTCCGG
>CALXUD010000065.1 GCA_944391585.1 uncultured Alphaproteobacteria bacterium
TGGATGGCTATCATGTGGGCGTCCTAGCACAAAAAGTGGCAGACTATTTTGCACATCCGGAATCAGTGTAATTTTTTACCCCCTATCAAAATAAAATCCCCAACATTCATCGAGGTTTTAATATGATTAACGGCCGCCACCGCCGCCGCCCCCACTCCCGCCACCGGCACATCCAAAACCTCCCGATCCACCACTCGATTCATTACTTGAATGACAAATAGCTGATGAAAAAGCGCGAATAAAATGCACGGATACATACGGGTGAGAATGAATAAAACTATCATATGTTTCTATATCAAACAATTTTTTAAATTTTCTTTCCCATTCTTTTTCTAAACCCAAAGCCATTGCATAAGGAAAAAGTTCTTCCATTCCTTTTTCGGTTAATTTTCCCTCTATTCCCTTCTGTTTTAAGGCGGGCATTTGAGTTGTCGTTAAAAACATTTTTAATCCCTCTAAATACTCAATCATTCGTTGACCTTTTTCCGTTGGTTGATACATTAAAAATGAAAAAATAGAGCTGGTTGAAATCACAAACAACACAAGCAATGGTTGATAAATTTCTAATTTAAAATAAAATAAACCGAATATCATAAAAATATAGATAAACGTATATATCAGTTGTCGCAAAAATGTTTTGAAAACAAAACTACCTAAACCGGTTAATATCAAACTTATCCAAAATGCTTCTATTTTATCCCCAATCCACATCCAAAACAAGAAAAACAAAAAGAAAAAAGTTGGTAATAAAACCCACCATCGATTTTCACAATGATAAAATTTCATCTTTTTTTTCATTTTTGATTCCATTTTTCTGATAAGCCGTTCTGTTGAAACATGATATTGGCCATCTAATTTTATCTGATTTACCGAAATACATTCTTCTTCAAAATTGGAAGGTGCTTTCCCTGTTTTTTTTAAAATATAAACCATATGAGAAAAAAGAAATTTTTTCTTTTTTTTAATTGTTAATTTTAAAAATCCGTTTGTAATCATCTGAATTAAAGAAACCGGAAAAATATCTACAGAATTCTTTTTATTATAAAGACAACATGCTTGAGCAGCCGTTAATTCTTTTATAGGAGTATCATATTGAGGCATGATGGTGCGCCCAACCGGATCACGTCCCTTTTTATTCCAAACTAAAATTAAAAACCCTAAATAAATAAAAAACAAAATAAACGGAAGAACTGTTTTAAACAGATTTCCTTGCGAGACATATTTTCCCACAGACACAATCCCGGGTGTAAAACCAACCGCAATTGTTAATTGTTCCCCGGGAAATAAAAAAGCTCCAGCATATTCTCCGTTTCCTTTATAAGTGGCTGGATTTTGACTTCCCTTATTTCCTATATAACTTGCCTGTTGAATAATCTCTGCCCCATCGGGTAATATCACACGAGCTAAAACAGTTTCAATCGGAAAATTCCATTGATCTCCAGTAACATTCCAATACACTTCATCATATCCATTATAGCTTTTCAGAATATTCCAAACTTTATATTTAATTTCAAATATTGATGTTCCCGGATTCGGCAAATCATTCTTATCCCCTGTATTGATACGATAAGAATTATATTTTTTTTCAACGAAACTTGGTTCATGGTGCCCATTTCTATTTACTTCAATTAATTCATACCGTTCCCCTTTTTCTGTTGGTAAATCACGATAAATCCCTCGACGAATTTTTTTTCCTTCATGATAAACGGTAATCCTTTCCGTCACAATCACAGAACCATCTGCTTGAACTTGAAGATTGCTCTCAAACGCTTTTATAACTTCCTGTGCAAAAATTGGAACTGAATATAAATTTAAACAAATAAAAATAAGAAAGATAATTTTATTTTTCATGCAATTTTACTTTTATATTTTTTGTTTCAAAATCGGTAATTTCAAAATAATTTTTATCTTTTAAGTTCATGCATATCGCTATTGTATTACTTGGAAAAGAATGAAGAGCGATATTGTAATTTCGAACGGTAGCGTTATAGTAGCGTCTAGCAATTTGCAGGGCATTTTCAATTTCCGATAAATTGGTGGCAAGTTCTTTAAATTTTTCATTGCTCTTTAAATCGGGATATTGCTCGGCCACAGCAAATATATGCTTTAAATTTTCGCTGATTTGATTTTCCGAATTTTCTTTTTGGGTGGGCGTATTTTGACGAATAGCCGCTTGACGCGCAGAAACAATTTTCTTCAATGTATTAGATTCATATTTCATATATCCTTTTACAATTTCTACTAAATCAGAAATCAAAGAATAACGTCTTTTTAATTGCACATTAACATCAGACCACGCTTCTTTTACCATATGATCCAATTGCACAAAACGATTGTATAGAAAAATAATTCCACAAAAAACAATCAATAAAATAAAAAATATGGACAGCATTGACCCCTCTTAACAAAAAAGACTAGTAGATTTTTTTAGACATTGCAATCTAAATCTTGATAAAAAATCCTCGACATTCATCGAGGTTTTAAAGTGGCGGAGCGTAGAGGACTCGAACCTCTGCATCCCTTTAAGAGGATGACGGATTAGCAATCCGCTGCATTACCACTCTGCCAACGCTCCAGCAAAGGGTGCTTCTTTATATCTTATTTTTTGCCGTGCGTCAAGTTTTTATTCCACTGACACCGGCACTAACTGCATTTTAATAAAAATCATCGGTGCATCCGGCTTTGCCAACTGGAACAAAATATCTGCGTTTTCCGTCTCCGGCAACATGACTTCCCGTTCGCTGAGCCCCATTCCCTCTTTAAAAATCCAACGAGCGGCCGGCTGATTATTTACAAAAACAATTACCTCCTGACTTTTTCCTCTTGAAGGTGCCGTTAAAAACACAGCCTTTAATTTCTCTGATTTCTTTTTAAATTGGATACGCATCTTTTCTGAATCACTCAAAATTCCCATCCAATTTCGGCTTTGAACACCATAAACGGGAACGGATATTTGAGCGTTAGAAAAGAAATACGTTTCGCCCACAACCATTGGACGCCGTTGTATTCCCCAAATTATTCCCGACACCAATACGATCGTCACCACCAACAAGCCAATATAATACCGCGCATATCCAAATTGAATAACCCATCTGTTTTGTGGTTTTTCCAACAAATGATAAATCAAAACGCCAAACAAAATCACACACTCATAAACAAATAACAATGCGAACCCTAAATGCGTGACAATAAATTCATTTTGATTTGTCCATAACGTGCACAGGAACAAATTAAAAATAAAAAGATGAGATAAGAAAATCGCATAGCAATAGCGTCCCAAAACAGGAGAAAACGCATGATCTGCCCACAGACTGATTTTTCCTTTTTTCATAATAAAAAGACCAATCAACATAACAGACAGTAAAATAAAAATAAAATGATCCTGTATTTTTGAAGGTTGTGTTAAAAAGTAAACGAACCCACCAAGCACAAAAACCTCTGACACTGTCCAAAAAAAGCCCGGCTTAATTTGTTTAATTTTCGGTTTGTATTGTATATAAGCGGCACCAAGCAAACTTCCCAATCCAATACCGGATATTCCCCGCAACAAACCAAAATTTAAAAACGGATAAGCCAATTCTGAAATTTCATATATTTTACCATTGGTTGCATTAACTAAATCAATATACCCGAAAAAAGTCAACAATCCCGTTATCATGAAAGCCGACATCGGTTTCATTACTTTAAATAAGACAAAATAAAACAATAAAACCATAAATAAAACGGAAACATACCAAACAGGTCCCATATGAGAAAAATTAAATCCCAAATTATTCAAGAAAAAAAACGGATACACATAATCCGAAACACTTTTGCCATAACTTGGCAATCCAAAGAAATACAACAAAAAGAAAAGCAAAACCGTGAACGCCATGACCGGCCAAAGCCTTTTAATTTTTCTGATAATAAAATCGGTTATCGTTTGGTATTTATCTTTTGTATAAACAAAGAAAAATCCGCTTAAAATAAAGAAAAAATCAACTCCTAAAACCCAACTGTCAAACCGATAGGAATCCGGCATATAACGCGGCAACATATTTAATAAAATCGGCACATGAGATGTGACAATAATCATTGTAAAAATAAACCGCAACAATTCTATATTTCTGAACATTTTCTTTTCCCATAAAAAACACGCCGGTGAATTTTCACCGAACGTATTTGTCGTTTTTTTAAACTTGTATTGATGTCGCTTTCAACATTTCCAAAAGTTCCCGAAGATATTTTATTCTTCCCAAGAACATGTTGATTTTTCTCCCTTTAACCCGCCGTCAAACATAAAATCAATGTCAACATTTTCATTTTCGCCACAACTTTCGGGACCGACATAAACATCATCACCGGCCGTTGCAACAACGGCAATATCATACGGTTCGCGCCATTCAGCGCGAGCAATTTCCCGACACACAGCGGAAGAGACACCTTCCACCGTAATAAAGAAATTATACGTATCTTTTAAATTTTCCCGAACATAACCCGTTTGCACCGTATGCCCCGTCGTAAGCGTTTCATTTTGCAATTTCAAATCACCATGATTTTCTAATTGTGGCGCCACATATATCGCTTCAATCAATACCTCATGCATGATGTCGTTGGCTGTCTTTTTATTCATTGCATACCGATACCCCGCAATGGCTGCGACGGAAAGCACTCCGATAATGGCAAGCACTCCCAACATTTCTACCATACTGCGACCAGATTGATTTTTTTTCAATATCATGATGTTTCTCCTTATTTAAAGTA
>CALXUD010000066.1 GCA_944391585.1 uncultured Alphaproteobacteria bacterium
TCTTTCTTCCATAAACTTTTTTCCCATATTTGAAAATAAAAAATTTCAAATGGATTACCTTGAATACTCCAAGGTTTTTCGCCGCCAATATAGTGCAAAACCACGACATCTTTTAAATTTTCCTTAATTTTGAGAATTTTTTCCAGTGAATGTGCCGGAATTTGTAAATTATATTTTGGTTGAACAGACATAATCTCCTTTTGCGAAACCAAACTGATGATATCTTGATCTGGCAAAAGCAATTCTTGATAAGACTGAACAGCATTTAATAATTTATTCAATATGTCTTTTTTAAGACAATTTTTAATATCAAATAACATAACTCCGGAATTAAAATAATAATTTAAATGCAACCGCTTGCAATGTTTTTCTTCATCAATATCAGGAACCATCGCAAAACAATTATCCCCCATTTCCATATCGTAAAATGGACGCAAATTACCCCTAACCAATGTATCTACATCCAAATATAAAACGCGCTCTAGATGCCCCAATAATTCCGGAATTTTAATCCGATAAAAAATTGCCGGCGTAAAATGAGTTCTTTTTGGAATATGATAAGATTCAAATAAATCATCTGACACCGGAATGATATCCAATTGATAACATGTCGGCATCATTGCACGCAATTTAATTTTATTTTTTTCGGAAATACCATTATCCAAAACATAAAAATGAATTTTATCGTTCGGGTGTGATTGTATAACCGATAAAATCGCAACCCCTAAATAAGGCGCATATTTATTATCACAAGCATAACAAATGTTGATTTCAGAATTAAAGGTTTTCATCAAATATCCTCTCTTAATGTTAAAGAAAAACCCACTTGAAAAAGTGGGCGGATGTTCGAAAACCGTTTTAGCTTAAGACGGCTCGGCTTATTAGGCTGACACCGTATTCGCCGACATCCGCCCTTAAAAGACAGAAGCCGGCATAAAATTATTTAAGGTCGGTATGCAAAACGACCAAGCTAAATAGGGTTTTCGACGCCCTTGCCCGAACCATTTCAGGCAACTTTAAATTATCATACCCAATATAAAAAGGCAACAAAAAAAGCACTCTGTTCAAGAGTGCTTTTCATTTTTTTCAACCGAGATTATTCGGCGGCTTTGGGCGCAGCTTTTTTCTTGGTTGTTTTTTTTGCTTTTTTAGGTTCTTCAGCTGTTTCTTCTTTCACTTCAACAACTGCTTCTTCCTTTTTAGCCGCTTTTTTAGAAGCTGTTTCTAATTTTTGGGCTGATTTTTTAGCTTCATCTTCCGTGCGAGCAATGTTCACACGAACTGTTTGAGCTACATCCGGATGCAATGCCAAGCGTACATCAAAAATACCAATATTTTTAAATGGTTGGTTTAAATCAATTTGACGCCGTTCAATAGCATAACCAGCTTCATGCAATGCATCATAAATATCACGACTGGTCACAGAACCATATAATTGACCGGTTTCTGCAGCTTGGCGTACAATAACCACCGCAGCACCTTCCAACTTTTTAGCCAATTCTTCAGCCGCTGCTTTCATTTGAGCATTGTGAGCTTCAAATTCTTGACGTTTTGCTTCAAAATAAGCCAAATTTTCATTTGTCTTACGTAAGGCTTTTTTCATCGGCAACAAAAAATTGCGGGCATATCCATTTTTGACTTTGACAACATCACCCATTTGCCCCAAGCGTTCAATTCGTTCTAATAAAATAACTTCCATTGTCTTTCTCCTTTATTAATCGTTGTTGTCAAATGGTAATAAAGCCAAGAAACGAGCACGTTTAATCGCCGTGGACAATTCACGTTGGTGTTTTGCACAAGTTGCAGAAACACGCGCCGGAACCATTTTACCACGTTCAGTAATAAAACGGGATAACAATTTCACATCTTTATAATCAATGGTATTTGATTTATCTGAACAAAACTGACAAGATTTCCGATGACGGAAGAAAGATTCTTTTTTAATTTCAGCCATTACATTTCTCCTTCTTCAATAACTTCAACATCAAATTTTTCATCTGATTTGGATTTTTTGTATTTTGGTTCCAACATGACTGATGGTCCTTCTTCCAATTTATCCACTTTGATGGTCATATAACGCAATAAATTTTCATCCAAACGCATTAAGCGTTCCATTTCTATAATGGCTGTTGCTGGGGCATCAATGTTCAGTAAAACATAAAAGCCCTTGCGATTTTTTTGAATTTTATAAGCCAGTGTGCGCAGCCCCCAATCTTCTGTTTTGGTAACTTTACCACCATCTTTTTCAATAACCGCAGTATATTTTTGTTTTAACTCTGCCACTTTTGCCGGTGTTAAATCTTGCCGAGCAATAAATACATTTTCATAAAAAGGCATATAACTCCCTTTCCTTTTGGATTTTCTCGTTTCGGTTTATGCACATCCTTCACTCTTTGAAAAATGGCCTGAAACATAGCCTTGTGTCCGTTCACAAAGCAAGGATTACGGAAAAACAGGGATTTTTATACACCAAAAAAAGTTAAAAATCAAGTATTATTTATTAAGTGGGTTTAATTTTTGTGGTGTTTGAACTTTTCGTTTAGCGCGTTTTTGAGTGTTCAAATTAAGTTTTTGAACAATTTCAGCCTTTTTAGCGGCTTGTATTTGTTCTGCCGTCACCATCGGACGTGAAGTACCAACACCAACAGCCTCCATTGCCGCCTCTGCTTTTTCTGAAACAACTTCCTCTTTTTCTGGTGATGTTGCTTCATTTTCTGCTTCATCTAATTCTTGATTTAGCAAAGAAAAAATGGCAGCCGTATCTTTTTGTTTATTTTCAACACTCATGCATTCTTCTTTACCAACAAAAGGTTGGTTTATATCCACCAATTCCCGAGCATATGCTAATAAATCAATACATTCTTGCTCCGTAAAGGTAATATGATACGGTTTGATTTGAACAGATTTATTTGCTGTCGGCAATGGTTTAGAACATAAATCCGCACATTTAACTGGATATAAATTCAACACAAAACGTTTACCACCTTTGGAGATAATGACTGCCGTCTTTCGAACTTCCAATATTTCAGTTCCATCGCGCATTTGCTGACCTTCTTGAACCATATATTCCCGAGACATAGAATCAGCCAATTTTGCGACATCATCTTTAATGCTTAATAAAATGTATGGTTGTCTTTTCAGCCGATCCGCTAATTCCATTACAGAAGGACAATCACACGCCGATCGTTCCCGAATGAATTTTTCCTGTTCTTGTTTTTCAAGCTCCGATGGTTCTTTAAAAGTCGGCGGTGTACAACTGGTTAAGCGTTCCCGCATGTAGCCAATAGCTGTTGGGCGATCAATTTTATTTAAGCGGGCCAAGTGAAAAACACCTACATTTTCTTCAGCAGCCGGGCAGCCCATCAAAATCGCACGCCAAAAGTAATTTAATGCTACCCGATCATTTTTGGGGAAATTTTGCTCCCCCGTATAGGCATAAAAGCCCAATATGTTATTAGAAAGCGCTTGTCTGTTCTCGGCTGCTTGTTTAATAAAACTTATCGCTTTTTCAAAATCAAAATCGGCGCTCTTTGAGTCCAAATAAATCAAGCCCATTTTTTCAGCAATTTCGCCCTGTTCTTCCGAAGTTAAGGTATTTGTTTGCAATGCTTGTCTATAAAGAGAAACCGCTTGTTCTTCTCTTCCTTCTGCAAATGCTTGATGACCAACTTTAACTAAAGCCGGCCCATAACCATTATCTGCCGATTTTCGAATATATAGAGCCGCATACTCATGTTCGGGATGACGTACCGCTAACTCAAATAAAGCTTTTCTATAATTTTTATTAGAAACGTAAGGTCCCCAATATTCAAATGCCCGTACAGGATCATCAAAACCACAACGCTCATAGACACTTCTATCCGTGTTTCCTTCGGCTTGTTCAATTAATACTTCACAATTATCTTGCTCACGATTTTCTGCATTTTTTGACATTTCTTGTGCAAAAAGCGGCAATGAAATTATGATAGTTAACAAAAACAGATATTTTTTCATCTTTTTTCTCCCGTTTTTTATACACTAACAAAACCAATGACTTTTGACAAGTAAAAAAACAAGTGTTGACAATTTATTCAAAATACGTTATCTAAAGACAATAAACCTAACAAGAAAAGGAGTTTCTAATGTCTATGATTACATTACCCCCGGACTATAAACCTTCCAAAAAAGAAGAATATATGAATGAAAAGCAATTGGAATACTTCCGCCAAAAATTGATTCGTTGGAAAGAAGACCTGCTTAGAGATTCTCAAAACACATTGACAGATTTAAAAGAAACTTCTTTAAATGAACCGGATTTGAACGATCGAGCCAGCAATGAAACCGATCAATCTTTGGAATTAAAAACGCGCGATCGGATGCGTAAATTGATTGTTAAAATTGATCAAGCTTTAAAACGCATTGAAGACGGCACCTATGGTTATTGCGAAGAAACAGGAGAGCCAATCGGTCTTGGTCGTTTGGAAGCTCGTCCTGTTGCCACTTTATCCATTGAGGCCCAGGAACGTCATGAACGGAAAGAAAAAATCACAGCGGATTAACTCATGAACGTACTCAGTGATGAAAAATGTCCGATTTGTGGCAAATTGGCAAATGTTGAATATGCCCCTTTTTGCTCAAAACGTTGTGCAGATATTGATTTAAACCGTTGGTTGAATGGTTCTTATGTTATTCATACGAATGAAAAACCGGATGAGAATGGACTCTTATCTAATATTTCTGAAAAGGATGATGAA
>CALXUD010000067.1 GCA_944391585.1 uncultured Alphaproteobacteria bacterium
TCAAGAGAAAAACAAAATATTATATGGATAAATTACCTTGGAATAAATCGGGATTTATATAAAAGATAAGCATTCCTTTTCCCTCCTGACATTTTTCTCCTTGAAACAACTGGGAAATATTCATATTATTAAAATCAAAATCATTCGGTGCCGAGTATATAGAATCAAACATAGATCGATCTAGTGGTAATGCTTGACAGACTCCTTCCTCTACATTTTGTATATAAAAACAAGGATATTCCATATCTAATGCACACTGAGGATGAATTTCATTAATGGTGTAATCCGTTTTTAATGCATAATCATAAGAACCGGTGGCTTTATATTGAGCGCTCATTTCTATTAAACCCGTTTGAATATCATTAATCAATTTATTTGCTTTATAACGATCCATAGCTGTTCTATATCCCGTAATACCTCCAACACTGAGTACCCCAATAATGGCAAGAACTCCCAACATTTCCACCATGGAGCGTCCTGTTTCATTTTTTTTCACAAGAAACCTCCTTTTGAATTATAACTTTCTTAAAATATAAATCTATTTAAAAATAAAAGTAAAACAATTTCTTATAAAAATACATATCATCATAAAAAATAAAAAGATTATCTTAAAACATTTTTTAAAAAAGTTGCAATTTATTAAAAAATAATGTATAAATGTCTCCATTATTCTGGATGGGTGGCCGAGTGGTTGAAGGCGCACGCCTGGAAAGTGTGTTTAGGTCTAAAGCCTAACGGAGGTTCGAATCCTCTCCCATCCGCCATAAAACAAATCCTCCCTTTTCAGGGGGGATTGTTTTATTTGTGGTAGAGAGAGATGAGAATATCCGTTTATCCCGACAGGGATCGGAGGTTTGAGCCGTTAGGCGAAAGGGGCCCATTTTTAAATGGGAATTACAATCCTCTCCCATCCGCCAAAAAACATATCCCTTTCCAAGGGATATTTTTATACCTAAAAACAATGCCGAAGGCATTTTGAAAATGGGACTAAGCTTTTTATCAAGCAAACGTCCTCTTATGTTAAAATAAATTTTTATTTTTTCTTTGCCGGAAAGATCAAAGATGCAACAACACCAATCCCTAAGAAGGAAAGCACAACCCATAACGATGTTGTTGCAGAAATATGCGTATCAAAAAATACTTCCGCCAACATCTTTAGGCCAATATACAACAAAATCCCGATAACGGCTTTTTCCAAATGCACTAAAGCGTTTTTAGCAGCGGCCAAACAAAAATACATGGAGCGCATTCCTAAAATCGCAAAAATATTGCTTGTATAAACAAGGAATGGTTTTTCGGTAATAGCAATAACCGCTGGCACACTATCAAAAGCAAACATTATATCGGCAAACTCTACCGTGATCAAACATAAGAATAACGGAGTTGCCGCCCCTTTAATAAAGAATTTATGTCCTTCCATTTTGGGAGTAACCGGAAAGAAATATCGGAAAAAACGAATAGACCAATGCTTTTTAAAATCGGTTTCTTCTTTTTGTTTGCGAACCGGCAACGTTTCTTTTCGAATCAAAGAATAAATCAACGCCCCCAAACCGGCAGCTTGCATCATTTTAAAAGCGGACCATACAATAAAAATACCAAAAATAGTCAGCGCCGCATCACCAAAATAATTAATAAAAGCCGTTCCGAGCCCTACAAACAATAACCGTAAAATAAGCGCGCCTAAAATACCATAGAATAAGACGCGGTGCTGAAATTTATCGGGAATTCCAAAACTGGTGAAAATCGCCATAAGCACAAACAAATTATCAACTGACAACGTTTTTTCCAAAATATAACCAGATAAATAGGCGCTGGCATCTGCAACACCATGCGTTTCATAAACATAAAACGCAAATAGTAATGAAATCACAATCCAAAAAATAGTCCACAAAACAGCTGATTTAATGGAAACGGGTTTGTCTTGCTTATGGGCAAATAAATCTATTGCTAAACATAAGACAACAATAATTGCGAAGAAAAAAACATTTGAAAAAGAGTATTCAATCATGATGCCAATATTTATACAAAAAAAAGATAAAGGTGTCTAGTTTTTTTAAATGCATCTAATAAAAAATGTTCTTATTTTTTGACGCGTAATAATTTCCTTTTTTTTAATTGCGTTAGACACATGTTGTGCAACACGATACGCTACCTTTTCATCAATACATTGAATGTCGCTTATTTTAAAAGCTTTTTCAATTTCTTCCACTTGAACAGGCTCTTTAAATTGAATAACATCATTTTTCTTTTCACTCATTTTATACTCCTATTTTTGCATAAAAAAGACCTCCCAGAGGGAGGTCTTTGTGGGTTTTGTATAACTAAAAAGGAATAAACATCACACTGGGACACCCTCTGTTTGGCATACATTGCCTAACAATAGTAGTCCTAGTAAAGAAATGTTCATATGTTTATTCATCGTTTTTGACAATATCATAGCTTTTTTATTGGGTCAAGATTTTTTATGAAATTTTTAATCTTCTTTTCCTAAACTGCCGCCCCAAATAATTTTCATATATCAATAGGACGATACCTGAAATAATTAACGGTAATAAATAATAAATAATTCTGTAAGCAATCAATGCCCCCAAGATATAAACTTTATTATGCTCTCCCGGGATAATATAAACAAACAAGCCTTCAAAAACGCCCAAACCACCGGGGACTTGAGAAAAAACTCCCAAAACTTGTGCAATTAAGAAAACCCCAATAAAAACAGAAAAATGAATTGGAACAAATGGGATTAAAACGAAATATAAGACCAAAGAAGCAAGTAAAATATCTGCGCCTCCGATAAAAACCTGAGCCAAACCCATTTTAAAACTCGGCATCGGAAATTTTATCCCTTTAATAATGATCGGTTTTTTATAAAAAATAATAGCTCCGAAATACCCAAGCAAACCCAATACCGCCATAATAACCGTTATCAATGTTAAGGTATGAGAAAGCGCACCTCCGCTTCCAAAAGCATGATTTGGGGTTAAACAATACCCTAAAATTACTAATGCTAAACAAGCCCACAAATAAGTAAAACCGGAAAAGGTAACTAATTTTACAATTTCATTTGCTCTTAAACGCCATCGTGTATATACCCGATAGCGAAATGTTCCGCCGGAAATAATGGCATGCCCTGCATTATTACTGATGGAAAAACCGATAAAACCGGCCAAAATCCATTTCCAAGCGGACAACTTCTTTCCAATATACTTTAAAGATAACCAATCATATAAAGAAAGTGCCACATACCCGAAGAAAGAAGCAAGACAAGCCAATAATAAATTATTGATCGGAATATCGGTTAAGGCTTTTGTTACCTGACCGAATTCGTAGTTATGTAATTGACGATAAATCATATAACAAGCCAAGGCAAAAAAGAATAACCCTGCCCAAGACATACTTTTTTTCAAAATTCGCTTTGTTGTTATTGTCATTTGACCTCTTGTTTTAGATAGGAACATCTTATTCTAAAATCAACAAAAAGCCAAATAAAATTTTCCAAAGTTGTCCATTGACATTTTAATTAAGCTTGTTAAACTTGTGATATGAGATTAAACCCTTTTTTCAGTATTGTTGTTCCTGTTTATCAAACAGAAAAATTTTTATCACAATGCCTTGATTCAATTTTGGAACAAACATATTCTAACTTTGAATTAATTGTGGTTAATGACGCTTCCCCTGATAAAAGTCTCCTCCTTTTAAAACAATATAGAAAGAAATATCCTTTTTTGCGCATTATTAATTTTAGAAAGAATCAGGGGGTTTCTGCCGCACGCAATAAGGGTTTAAAAACAGCCCGCGGGGAATATGTTTATTTTTTAGATTCGGATGACTTTATTGCGCCTAATTTATTAAAAAAAGTGCATCAACGGTTAGAGAAAACTCAATTAGATTGTCTTATTTGTGCCGCACACTCAACCAACGCCTTTGGGGAAAAACAAAATCGAAAAACATTTTGGCATTTAGATTTTATTCCTTCCGCGCTTACACAAAAAAAATTTTTAACCATGAATGATATTTTACCTTATCCCGGTTGTATTCCTGCCAATCCATCTTTTATTTTTTATAAACGCTCTTTTTTAATTAAACATCGCCTAACATATCCCAATATTCGCTTTGAAGATTTAGTCTTTCAAACATCTGTTTTTTTTGCGGGCGCCAAATTTTCTTTTTTAAAACCCGCTTTAATTTATTACCGACAACATGAACACTCCTTGTTTCAGTCGGGAGATGAACGTTTTTTTGATGCCTTTGAATCTTGCCGTCAACGCGCGCAAATCATTGCGGCCACTCAAAATTCAAAAGCCCGACTTTATTTTTTAAATTCAAAATATATTCTGTTACGTAATTTAAGTAAAAAGATCCAAAAAAAATTAAGGAACCGATTTTTAAAAGAAGTCCGTCAATCACTTCAATCTGATAATTTAACGAGAAAAGAACTATCCGATTTGTATCCTCCAGCCTCTCTATTTTACTATCAGATAATGACTCCCGCTTGGAAAAAGGCTCTATTTTTTCCGATACGATTGTTGGTTTTTATTCTTTATATGCCGATATTGATTTATCAATTAACACAACAATATCGGCA
>CALXUD010000068.1 GCA_944391585.1 uncultured Alphaproteobacteria bacterium
TCCACCGCTTGTGCGGGCCCCCGTCAATTCCTTTGAGTTTTAATCTTGCGACCGTACTCCCCAGGCGGAATGCTTAATGCGTTAGCGGCGATACTGAATGGTTGCCCACCCAACATCTAGCATTCATCGTTTACAGCGTGGACTACCAGGGTATCTAATCCTGTTTGATCCCCACGCTTTCGTATCTCAGTGTCAGTGCTGACCCAGATAATCGCCTTCGCCACTGGTGTTCTACCCAATATCTACGAATTTCACCTCTACACTGGGTATTCCATTATCCCCTGTCAGTCTCTAGACAAACCGTTTCAAAAGCAATTCCGAAGTTAAGCTCCGGGATTTCACTCCTGACTAATTTATCAACCTACATACGCTTTACGCCCAGTAATTCCGAACAACGCTTGCACCCTTCGTATTACCGCGGCTGCTGGCACGAAGTTAGCCGGTGCTTATTCTTATGGTACCGTCATCATCTTCCCATACAAAAGAGCTTTACAACCCGAAGGCCTTCTTCACTCACGCGGCATGGCTGGATCAGGGTTGCCCCCATTGTCCAATATTCCTAACTGCTGCCTCCCGTAGGAGTCTGGGCCGTGTCTCAGTCCCAGTGTGGCTGATCATCCTCTCAAACCAGCTATAGATCATTGCCTTGGTCAGCCATTACCTAACCAACTAGCTAATCTAACATGGGCCGCTCCTCTCGCGATAAATCTTTCCCCCTCAGGGCTTATGCGGTATTGCTCCTCGTTTCCAAGGAATATCCCCCACAAAAGGACACGTTCCCATGCATTACTCACCCGTGCGCTACTCCATATTGCTATGGCGTTCAACTTGCATGTTTTAGGCCTGCCGCCAGCGTTCGTTCTGAGCCAGGATCAAACTCTCACGTTTAATATAAAATTCTTTATATTCTCATTGCCAGTTCGTCCTGCGCATCTCAAATTACTTACATAACTTAATTAACAGAAACCCTACAAGACGTTACCTTACCATACATAACTACGTTATATATTTGTACAAACCATCTTATAGTTCCTAATGCACAGTCCGTCCTGTCAACGTCATAAATTCTTTAAGACCAACAACCGTCCGTGCATCCGTTTCTTAATTTTTTATTAACAATTTCAAACAACAGCGAAAAAGATTTATTCCAAATTCAAATTGGCGAAAAACTTCTTCATTTCTTTTTTTGATTGTCGAACCATTTCTGGCGCGATAAAGTTATCTTATCAGATTCAAAATCCTTTGTCAAGGACTTTTTTCAACTTTTTTTCATTTTTTTTCAAAACGAAATTTTGTTGCACCTAGATTTCTTATTCGCTTTTTCAAACAACCTTGCCTTATCGGCGATGCAGCGAAATATATATGATTCAAAAACAAAAAGCAAGCACTTTTTTTTATTTTTTTCATTTTTTTTATAATTCATTGATTTTTAATCTTTTTTATATAGTTCTTTTTGTTTTTTTTGGATCTTTAAAACATCATCCGGTCTTAAATCAGAGGATAAATCTAACGCTTTTTTATATTGATAACCGGCTTCTCGATAACGTCCAAGCGCTTGATAGATATCTCCCAAATGATCTGCTGCCACAGAACTCCCCGGCAATAAATCGGAAACTTGCTCCGATAATTCCAGCGCTTTTTGATAGTCTTTTTGTTTATAATAAGCCCATGCCAACGAATCCAAAATATGAGGTTCATTCGGTGCTAATTGATAAGCTTTTTGAATATATTCAATGGCTTTTGGTAGATTTTTCCCTTGTTCCAGCCATGAATAACCCAAATAATTCAAAACTGTTGGATTATCAGCCTCTAACGTTAATGAACGAATCAAGTCCGATTCGGCCAAATTCAATTTTCCCATTTGATCATAAACACTTGCGCGCATAAAATAAACATTGGCCAAAGTTTTTGGTTCCTGAATTTGTTTCAGCAAATCTATAGATAATGTATAATAAGCCAACGCCTGCTCTGGGCGTTTTGTATCCCGATATATCCCTGCCAACATACTATAAATCAAAGGATTTCCAGCATTATTACGGGAAAGTTCCGTTAAAATCGGCTCGGCAGCTGTTAAATCGTTCAGATAAATTAAATTAATAGCTTTTTTAAATAAAATCATATCAGACGGATTTGAAATAGAATCATAAATTTGATTTGCCACACCATATAATTTAAGAGATTCAAGGAGTTCCGCCTGTAAGATTTGACTTAAATACGAATCGGGATTTAACGCCAAGGCAAAAGAATTAAATAAAATTGCCGTTTCGGCGCCCATTTCATTATCACTAATAGAAACAGCAAGATCATAAAAAATTTGAGCAGCCCCTTTTTGAGGAGTATCCATTTGGAGTGCAGATGAATCTCGTCTCAACAAAGTTTGCATAATCTCATTTTTAGCCAATAAGCGGTTATAATGCCCATAAATTGGGTTTTGAACATTCCATTGCTTTGAATTTTGATACACCTGTTTCATTCCCAACAAAACCGGAATCGTCGGTTGTTCCATTTTAATTAGCACTTGTGCCACATTTTCAGCAGCTTTATTTTGATTAAAATAATGATGAATCATCATTTCATGATAAAGCCCCAAAGACTTCAATTGATCATTTTTATAAAGAGGCTTCAAAGCGTTAAGTGCTTTTTCCGAATCGTTTTGACCAACATATATCCACGCTTTCAAAATCGGGGTTAAAATATCCTGAACTGAACTTTCCTGAATAGTTTTAAGCTGTTTTAAGGCTGTCTGATAGTATCCATTACGCAATGCTTCAACCACCAAAACATTGCCGGCATACAAACGATTTTGCATTTGTTTATCCATCTTGGGAATTAACGGTAATAAATCATCAAAATGGCCTAATAAAATATTTGTTAAATATAATTGTTCCAAAACAGCCGTATTCCCCGGATCTGCCACCAATACATCCCGATAATAGCGATTCAACGCCGGTATATCTTGATTATTTCTGGCAATAGTACCAGCTAAATATTTTCCAAAATCTGCTGTAATCGGAATTTCACGTGTTGTTTTGATGTTAATTTGTTCTTTCTCCGGCGAATCGGATAGTTCCGTTTGCGAGCGCATAAAACCTTGCGTTAAGCCACATGCAATCAGCAGGAGGCAAGCTGAAAAAATCAAAATCTTTTTAATCATCTTTTTCTTCATTTTTATTAAAAACTTTTCATTTATATAAAACTATGTTAACATTTTATCCAGTAAAAGAGAATAAAAAAATGGATTTAAAACAGATTTTAACATGGTATGTAGAAGCCGGTGTAGATGAGTGCATTGGGGAAAATACGTTTAACCGATTGAATGAGAAAGTAAAATCCTCTATCCGTTCCATTTCATCTGATACAAAAGCATCTCCTATACGAACAACCGACACTTTTGTGCAACAAGCCATTCAACTTGCCAATAATTCAAAAACTTTATCTGAGCTGGATGAAGCCTTAAAAAACTTTACCGGTTGTGGACTTTCTAAAACAGCAGCTCATTTATTAAGCGGTATCGGGGTTTTGAATCCGCGCGTATTATGCCTGATTGACGCCCCGAGAGCCACCGATGACAAAAATGGCAGTTTACTTCAAGATGAAAGTGGTCAATTATTAATCAAAATGCTAAAAGCCATTGGATTGGATTATACTCAAGAAACTTATATAGCACCATTGGCACCTTGGCGCACACCTGGAGATCGACCATTAACAGATACGGAAATGGAACAATGTTTACCTTTTTTAAAACGGCGAATTGAATTATTAAATCCAAATACATTGATTTTATTTGGTTCCGTTTTATCCGGAGCTTTATTAGGCATTAAAAGTATTTCAAAAGCACGGGAAAAAGCTATTGACTACACTTCCGAGCAAATGAGTCATTCCATTAAAGCTTTTAGCACATTTTCTCCTGTTTTTTTACTTAAAAATCCAGCACAAAAGAAAAAAGCATGGGAAGATTTGAAAAAGATACAGCAATATCTTATTGGATTATAAAAAAAACACAAATAAAAAAAGCGCCTATCACGGCACCTTTTTCATTTCAGAACATTTAACAGCAATAAGAAAGACCATCATCCGGATCGGTACATAAAGAAGCCCCGGGCGCACAACACACTTTTGCATCGGCTGATTGAATTTCAAAAGACTTATCCATTCGCCAGAAAGCCAACAGACCGGCCAAAATAAACCAAACATATTTGCGACATTTTTGAACCATTTAAAACTCCTTTAATTCGCACTGGCCTTATCTGCAATTGGACCTTCACAACATAGGCCTGCCCCGGCATCACAATACATCGTACCTTCCGGACAACATATCCCGTTGCAACACCACCCTTGTTCACAATATACACCACCAACTTCACACGGGGAAACACACAAGCCACTATTCGGATCTAATACATCCTCTCCCTCACAAGCGCGGCATTCTCCGTTGTA
>CALXUD010000069.1 GCA_944391585.1 uncultured Alphaproteobacteria bacterium
AGTCAATCATTATCCGGCATTATTGCCTTGAATTTTTCGGGATTTATTGGGTATAAACAAGCAGGTCCTTTAGGGGCACTTTTGGCGATATTAGGCGTTCTTTTTACACCATTTTTTCTGGTTTTATCGATTGCGGGATTCATGACGGATATTATGAAACATCCCTTATTAGAAGATGCGTTATTGGGTATTCAAATAGGAGTTTGTGCTTTAATTTTTTCAATGGCAATTCGATTAATGAAAGATGCTTTAAAAGGGAAAATAGCTTTTTTTATTTTTATTTTAACAATGATTTTGTATTTAGGATTTAAATTATCTCCTATTATTCCTATTTTACTAGCGGCTAATTTTGGCTTATTTTATTGGATATACTTTAAAAAGGTTTTTAATAAATGATTTTATTTGTATTATTTTTTACCTTTTGTACTTCAGCTCTTTTTGCTTTCGGAGGGGGATTATCTATTATTCCTTTTTTAAAAAATATCAGTGAAACATATCAATGGTTTTCTTTGGAAGAATTGACAAATGTGATAGCTTTAGCAGAAGTTACACCGGGAGCCTTAGGAGTTAATATGGCAACATATACAGGCTACTTAACAGCGGGTTTTGGTGGAGCTTTAGTGGCAACATTAGCTATTGCAACGCCTTCTTTCTTGTTTGCGGTCTTTTTATCACCGATTTGGAAGCGCTTTAAGGATTATCCAAGCGTGATTTCACCGTTTAATGCTGTAAAAGTTTGTGTAGCTGGATTGATTCTTTCTATTTTTATTTCCCTGTTTTTACCATTGTTTGAGGGAAATTTATGGACAATGACACATTTAAAAATTTTGGTGTTGTTTTGTGTTTTTTGTCTTTTGCTCCAAATTAAAACATTGCCCTTGATTTTCTATTTAATTTTGTCAGTTCTTTTTGGTGTTATAATTCAAATTATTTAAATAAATCAATTATAACCTTTAAAATAAAAGAAAAAGAATTGCATTTTTTTTTAGTTTATGACATATTAGATTCAGTTTCTTTCAAAAGAAAGAAACGAGAGGGAATGCCCTCGGAGTCTCAACAGCTCCACAGGAACGGTGTAGATATACATCGACAGATAGCCATATTTCTTTTTGATATATAGCTATCTATATCCCCGATGATCCTTGTGATGGTCGGGGAGCCTTA
Organism: uncultured Alphaproteobacteria bacterium; assembly: GCA_944391585.1. GTDB lineage: Bacteria > Pseudomonadota > Alphaproteobacteria > CAAHEQ01 > UBA3637 > CALXUD01. Next base: position 1,165 of record CALXUD010000069.1, read on the forward strand.
GCTCATGTTCAGGAGTTTATCTTCAAAAGGCTAAGGGATCATTTTTCTGTGTGATTGTTGAACTCCCCGACCGCCCTTTATTGGCGGTCTTGCCTTATTCAATAAAGGATGCACAGATGTTTTTTAAAAATAAACCTGCTCAAAACTATCAGATTTATGTGGATAAATATGAAAAGGATATCTATCCGTTTTGGTATCCGAATGATTTAACGCTAGAGAATAACAAAACACCTTTTAAACGGAAAATAAAAGTTTATCTGAAGTTTTTTTTCGTCTTTTAAAAAAAATTTGATGTGATTAAAAAATATTTCTATAAAAAAAGTAAAAAGTACTCAAAAAAGTTAAATTTTTAAAAATCTGTTAGAAAAACTGAATCGTAGTAGGGCAGTGATATCTCAACAGTAGCGAAAGCAAATAGACGCTTCTGAAAAACAAGCTATGGTGTGGTTCGTTACAGATAAAAAGTGTGCTTAAAAAAAGAAAACAAAACCAGCTTAAAGAAAAAATCCCTTTTGGAAAAGGGATTTTAAAATAAAGCTTAATCTCTTTGGTGCTCCTGTAAATGTTTTGCCAGCATTTTTGTTGGACAATTTTGATGAAACCATTTTTTCCCGAAATGTTGCGCACCAAATAATAATAAAGCAATCATAGCTGTTTCTTGCATTTTTTTATGTTGCAAGGCATCTTGAATATCTTTTGAATTTGCTTTAATGAATTCTACCGTTGGAAATTCTTTATAATCTTTTATTTTTTCAGCATATTGGATACGATAAGGATTTAATTCTTCGGCCTTCATTTCGATTTTTCCGGTCATAAACATTGTGGATAAAACACGGCCAGCATAAAATGAAGTGCCCAAAAATTCAATGTCCTGAACTGGAAGTGGGGCAACTTCTTCTTGAAATTCGCGAATGGCTCCTTTTGCCGGAGAAATGAGCCCGTTTTCCTCGCGGTCTAAAATGGTATCCAACATACCTCCAGGTAATTGTAAAGTATCTTTTCCAGGTCGTGGACCAAAAATTAATTGTTTGTCTTGTGTTTGAACTAATGATTGTACATTAAGCGGGTTAGGGATATCCTTATTTCCAAATTGAGTATAAAAGTCTTTTTTAGCAGTTGTTTTCCACGTTTTGTATTCCGCTGGTGTAACTTCTAATTGTCCATTTTCTATATCAATGAAACGAACAGAAACTAATTCTTCATTTTGTAATGTTTTTTTTGCACATTCAGACATCCAAGTTTTGTCAATATAAGCTTGTACTTCATTTGATAAATTGTAATGACATTCATATTCTTGAATAGATGGAACGGTTAAATTTTTATTAGACGGCATATAGACAATTTTGATGTCATCCATTTTAAAATCAGGATTAAAATAAGAAAATGGGTTTAATTTATTCATTAAATTTCTCCTTTTATATAATGTTTAATTATATCAGGTATACTTTGTTTTGTCAACTTTTTTTTGTTAAAATTTTAAAAAACCGTCCGATTGCTCGGACGGTTCTTTTGTTTCAAAAATGATTATTTCTTTTCATTTTTTACAGCAGCCTGTGCCGCAGCCAAACGAGCGATTGGTACACGGTATGGCGAGCAGGAAACACCGTCCAGATATTGACTTAAATACTGGATGGATTTCGGATCACCACCATGTTCCCCGCAGATGCTGAGATACAGGTTTGCGTTTGTTTTGCGTCCGTCTTGGCAGGCCATAGCAATCAACTTGCCAACACCGGATTGATCCAAAGATTGGAACGGATCTTGTTCATAAATGCCTTTTTCAACGAATTTCGGCAAGAATGAACCCGCATCGTCACGGCTCATCCCCAAAGTTGTTTGAGTCAAGTCGTTTGTTCCGAATTCAAAGAAGTCCGCAATTTCCGCAATTTCATCGGCCAATAAAGCAGCACGCGGTAATTCAATCATTGTGCCGACAAAGTATTCAACTTTTTGACCTTTTTCGGCAAAGACTTTTTCAGCCGTTTCATCAATAATTTTTTTGCAGATTTCCAATTCTTTTTTAGAAGTGATCAACGGAACTTCAATTTCCGGAATGACCTTAATACCTTGAGCGGCAACTTCTAAAGCAGCTTCAATAATTGCCCGTGTTTGCATTTCGCAAATTTCTGGGAACACGATGGCTAAACGGCAACCGCGTAAGCCCAACATTGGGTTTGCTTCATGCAATTCGGCTGTGCGAGCGGCAATTTCTTCCACCGGAACGCCGAGTTCTTGAGCAATTTCAATTTGTTCATCGCGTTTATGTGGCAAGAATTCATGTAATGGAGGATCCAATAAACGAATGGTAACTGGCAAACCTTCCATAATTTTGAATAATTGTACAAAGTCTTCGCGTTGATAGGGCAATAATTTATCTAAAGCTTTGCGACGATCTGCTTCTGTTTTTGCCAAAATCATTTCACGCATATGATTAATCCGAGATGGATCAAAGAACATGTGTTCCGTACGGCATAAACCAATTCCTTCGGCGCCGAATTGACGCGCTGTTTTCGCATCCAATGGTGTTTCGGCGTTGGCGCGCACTTTCAA
>CALXUD010000070.1 GCA_944391585.1 uncultured Alphaproteobacteria bacterium
AACCACTTCATTCGCTGAACATTGGGATTTGGATCAGTGTGTTTGCAATTTTTATAACACTTCTGTTGGTTACTTTTCAAAATTATGTCATTCATAAAACAAACTCTCTTTCTCTAAAAGCTGATCGGGCACATTATGCCGGTGATATTATGATGAATGTCGGTGTGATTGTTTCCATGTTATTTACTTACTTTTTCCATTGGGATTGGGTGGATGCTTTGTTTGGTGTCGGGGTTGGTTTTTATTTATTATCTCAAGTGTGGTTGTTATCGCGTGAATCCTTTTCCATGTTGATGGATACGGAAATTCCGCAATCGCTCAAACATCAAATTAAAGAAATAACCATGTCCTTTCCTTCTGTGTTGGAAATGACACAATTAAAAACCCGCTATTCCGGCAATCGGATTTTTATTCAGTTTGCTTTATATATGGATGATGATTTATCTTTAAAACAAGCGCATGATTTGATTGATAAAATAGAAAAAGCTCTTCAGAAAAAAATCCCAGAAGCTGAAATCATCATTCATCCGGAACCTATTTCACATAAGAGGAAAGTATGATTTTAGATACCCAAACAGATGTGATTAAAGCTCTTTCCAATCCGCAAACGTATGGCGGAAAGCAACAACAAGTAGATATCATTCAATCATATATTTCCATTTTGTTTTTGGTTGGAAATACAGTCTATAAATTAAAACGGGCCGTTGAGTACCCGAATGTTGATTTTTCGACGCCGGAAAAACGAAAAATAGCTTGTATAAATGAGATGAAACGAAGCACGATTTATGCACCTCATTTAATTATAGGGGTTAAATCGATTCGTCGGTTGAAAAATGGTCGGATTAAAATCGGGGGAAAGACAGGGGAGGAAATAGATACAATTCTTGTTTTAAAACGTATTCCAAAGCAATCTATTTTAAATAATTTGTTACCAGATAAATCATTTGATCGATTTGAAGCAATGGATTTGGCAGAAAAATTATCTGACTTACATGCAAAAGCCAAAGTTTATCGCACAAAATTTGGTGTTGATGTTTTACGACGGGCTATTTTCGCTAATGAATCTATTTTGTCTTGTTTTGCTCCAGCTTTGTTTGAACGGGAGAAGTTAAATACCTTAATTGTACGTTCTTTGGAAATTTTGGATAAACAAGCACCGTTGATTCGTTTTCGTCAAAAATGTGGTCGCGTTCGGAAATGCCATGGCGATTTATTACTTTCCAATATTGCTTATGAAAAAAAGGAATTTCTTTTATTTAGTCCGATTGAATATGATAATACACTGGAATGTATTGATACATTATATGATTTATCTTATTTGCTGATGGATATGGAATCAAAAGGGTTACGTCGGTTAACCAATATCCTGTTTAACCATTATATGGCTTATACCAATGATATTGAAGGATATCCTTTATTGCCCTTATATCAATCAATAAGAGCGGCTTTTCGTTCGTCTGTATTTGCGCGTTTATCTAATTTATTAACAGGGCCGGAACAACAAAAAGCCGTTGAGTATGCTAAAAAGTATTTTGATTTAGCTGTTCATTTTTTGTCGGAACATCATCCGATTTTAATTGCTTGCGGTGGTTTATCGGGTAGCGGGAAATCACGTGTTGCACGAGAAATCGGCTGGATGATTGATCCGGCTCCGGGTGCTGTTATTTTAAGAGATGATGTAATTAAAAAACAAATTACGGGATTAGCTCCGCATCAACAGTTTAATAAAGTCAATGATACGCCGATTTTTGAAAAATTGGTATATGATGTCTTGCGTGAGCAAGCAAAGGTCGCCTTAAAAGTGGGGTCATGTGTTATTATAGATGCATTATTTTATAATCCGGTTGAACGGCGAGCAGTTGAAAAATTGGCTCTGCAAATGAATGTGCCGTTTATCGGTTTTTGGATGGATGCACCTTTAGAGGTGCGGGCTGCACGTGTTAAAAATCGAAAAAGAAATCCATCTGATGTGCGAGAAGTGCGGGAATTAGAATCACAATTAAACCTTAAAACCGGTCGTATTCATTGGCATAAAATTATGACAGATGGCTCTCGGGAAGAAACAATTCAAAAAGTCTTACATATTTTAAAAGAAGAAATTCAATCAACTAAAAAAAAGGAGATATCACATGACAAAGATTGATGAATTAGAAAAATTGGGGCAATTATATAAAAAGAAAGTTATTACCAAAGCGGAGTTTGAAAAACAAAAAGCTGCTTTATTGGCAGGAGGAAATGATGCCATTTCATCGAATTCCAAATCTCAAGGTGTTTATATTTTATTGGCTCTTTTCCTGGGCGGTTTGGGGATTCACAATTTTTATGCAGGCTATTATCTTCGTGCCATTGCTCAATTGTTTTTAACGCTTTTAGCTCCATTTACACTCGGTATAACAGCACTTATTAATTTAATTTGGATTTTTATCAATATTTTTGCAATTAATCAAGATGCAAAAGGGGTTCCGTTTAAACCATGCCCGGTTCTTAAAATTATTGCTGCCGTTTTTCTGGGGATTTCAGTGTTTGGTCTTCTTTTAATTATGATTATCGGAGGTATTGCCGGTTATTCGATGGCTATGACACGTTATCAGGTGAATAAAATTTTAGATTACACCGCTCATGTATCTGTATTAGGCTTAAATCAAAATTTGGATCAAGGATCTTGTCAAGATATTTTGAGTGAACCTTCTGAGTTAGAAGATAAAAATTGCATTTTTATGGCACGTCCGGATGGGCAGGGATATATTTTCCAATTTGAAAATTTGGATCCTGAAGTGGAAAGTGCTTTGGAACCATTGGTGAAAGAATCTATGAAACAACAAAATAAATTTTTATTTACCTTTTAAAAATTAAAGGAGAAGAAATGTCTAATTTAGATGAATTGGAAAAATTACATAAATTATATCAAAAAAAATTGATTACAAAAAAGGAATATGATGAACAGCGGGAAAAATTGCTTGCACAAAATTTGCTCAATAATGGTCCCAAAAGTCGTCTAATTTATATTTTGTTAGCTCTTTTTTTGGGAATTTTTGGAATTCACAATTTTTATGCAGGATATTGGGGAAAAGGCTTGATTCAATTATTATTGACGCTTTTTTCGTTCTTTCTTTTATCCTTTATTGTTTATATTTGGGTTATTGTTGAAGTCGTTACGATTAAGACAGATGCATCTGGCCAAGTAATGCGTGAAGGATAGTTATTTATTCAAGAAAATGGATAAAAGATATTTTTGTGCAAAAAGTGCTTGCTTTTTAAAATAAAGTGATGTATAAATGCTTTCACGATGCGCCCGTAGCTCAATTGGATAGAGCATCTGACTACGGATCAGAAGGTTGTAAGTTCGAATCCTGCCGGGCGCG
>CALXUD010000071.1 GCA_944391585.1 uncultured Alphaproteobacteria bacterium
ACATAAAACCAGAACAAGCTGCTTGAATATCAAAGGCAAAGCCATGATTCATTCCCAAAGCATGTTGTACTTTAACCGCCGTTGCCGGCACTGTATTATCTGGTGTTGTGGTGGCAACAATAATTAAATCAATTTCAGAAATATCCACGCCCGCATCCGTTAATGCTTCACGAGCAGCTTGGATCGCCAAATCAGACGTACATTCATCTTCTGCGGCCAAATGACGTGTGGAAATTCCCGTGCGTTCAATAATCCATTCATTAGAAGTTTCAACCATTTTTTCTAAATCAAAATTGCTTAAAACTTTCGCCGGCAAATAACGGCCGGCACCCATTATTTTAGATCGAATCACGCTCATTTTGTTTGTTCTGATGCGGCAATTTCAGCTGCCAAATCAGCCTCTAAATCCGTCATGGATAACACATCTGTCACTTCTTGCTTAATGCGCTGACATAAATCATTGCGCGCCATATTAACTGCATACTCAACAGCACATGAAAAAGCAAAAGCATCTGCCCCACCATGACTTTTAACCGAAATCCCATTCAGTCCCAAGAACATTGCACCATTATAAACACGTGGATCCAGTTTTTTCTTTAAATTTTTCAAAGCTGGTAAAGCTAAAATAAACCCTAATTTAGAGAAAAAGGATTTTTTAATAACCTCTTTTAAGGTGGCCGTAATCATTTTGGCCGTACCTTCAATCGTTTTTAAAGCCACATTACCCGAAAATCCATCGGTTACCACCACATTTGTTGTACCCAAACCAATATCATTTCCCTCAACAAAGCCGTAAAAATTGATTTTATCTCCAAAGCTACGCAAAACACTGGCAGCTTCTTTAATTTCATCTCGTCCTTTGGTATCTTCAGAACCAATGTTCAACAAGCCGACAGTTGGCTTTTGATTGCCTCCAAACAACACTCGATAAAACACATCGCCCATAATGGCAAACTCAACCAAATTATGTGAAGCGCATTCGGCGTTTGCTCCTAAATCCAATGCAATTGCCGGTCCTTTTAAAGTAGGCAAAACAGCAGCAATTGCCGGTCGATCGATTCCAGGAATTGTCCCCAAACAAATTTTGCTGATGGCCATCAAAGCACCTGTATTTCCAGCAGAAACAACGGCCTTGGCATAGCCATTGCGTACGGCCATAATTGCTTTAAACATGCTGGATTCTCGACCGGCACGTAACGCAACTGACGGCTTATCATCTGCTTTAATAACCGCTTCCGTATGATGGATTTTAAAAGATTCCGTATTTAATCCATATTTATCCACCAGCGGTAAAATCTTTTTTTCATCGCCGAATAATAAGAAAAAGACATCTTGATGTTTTTTTGCAACAAAAGACAGGCCTTCAATCACGATATCCGGTGCATTGTCCCCACCCATTGCATCAATTGATAAGATTATTTTATCGCTCAATGATGTCTCCTTTTCTTATTGTTAAAACCTACTTGCTTTTGACAATAATTTCTTTGTTATTGTATGTGCCGCAAGCTTCACAAACATGATGCGGACGAACCAGTTCTCCACATTTCGGGCATTCAGAACAAGAATTTGCTCCCAATGCGTGATGAGAGCGACGCATGTCGCGTTTTGATTTTGAAGTTTTCTTCTTAGGTACTGCCATTTTATACTCTCTTTAATTAACAAAAAATGCTCATATATCACCTGATATACGAATAAAAATTTTAACAAGGTGTTATTTATACATTATTTTTATCTTTTTTGCAAGTCATTTTTATGTTTTTTCCACTCGCCTCTAAAATCTGACTAAATATCAAATAATTCCTGCTTTCTTAAAATCTCAGTTGGGACTGGATCTGTTGGCAAATTCCGAATTAATTCATTCAAATTCCGTTTATATGTTTTTCTGAAAGAACGTTTAGAACCGTCCAGACCGATTTCCTTTTCATCTAAAATCACTTGAATCTCTGTTTGCACAGAATTTGGTTCAGAATTAAATAACAACATACCGTTACGCACGGAATATGTATCCTGTTCACCCAATAAATCCGATAAACGAGGGGAGGCGTCTTTTGCTTGTGCGATCAAGGCGTTCATAAAGCGTAATTCTCCGTTTTTAATATCCACTTGCTGATTTTTTAGTTCAATCGGCAAACTGAGGTTAGCTTTTCCAGATAACTGAACGGGGAAAGTCAAATAATTCGCGAAACTAGACATATCCACGTTGCTATTTCTCAATACCAACGTTGAAGAAGACGCTCGATGTGGAATTAATGCTGAATCAGCCACCAATTCAACATTTCCCAAATACCCCGAAAATGAAGTTAAATAGAAGAATTGATTATCCAACTGATATGTTAAAGAAATATTTTTGAGTGGCAAAACACCTTTTATTTCTTGGATAAAAACCTGTTGAGCTCCTTGTGAAACAAATGGTTCCAAAGAAGCAAGAGTGATAACCGTGTTTAATCCTGAAACACTCGTGTTGCCAATTTGAACACCAAAATCTTGCAAGGATATATAAAGTGGTCCCGTAACCTGACGAGCATTCAACCAATTAAAACTCCCCAACACAGACACCTTTCCGGATGGTTGACGCATTGCCGAATTAAATAAATTAGATATATCCGAAAGAGGCGTTTTTAAACGACTCAAATCAAATGAGGGCATAAAAACAGAACCTGCTACTTCTCCGGTCACGAAATTTACCTCACCCACAAAAGAAGCTTTTATCAACCCATTTTCCAATCTCATTTCAGCGACTGTTTTTCTATTGGCATGGTTTAAAACAAGCTCAAAAGGACGTTTAATCAAATCCGTTTCTTTTAAATCAAATGATTTTGCTGAAAATTTCATCTGAGGCATATCTGCGAATAAATCGTTGATTTGTAAAATTCCATCTTTTACGCTGTATTCAGGAACGGAATAGTCCAAACCTTCAATTTCAATAGCTAAACGTTGTTGCGGTGCATTCATATTAAATGTACCGTCAATAGCAATTAATTCCGGACGGAAAGAAACCCGATTGGCTCTTACATTTTTAAAGCCCAACAAACGCATCCGCTGCATAATAAAATCTAACTTAATCTGACCGTTTTTAAAAGCAAAAATATCCTTTTTCTTTAATGGCATTAACACGAAAGAAAGTCCTTGATCCGTTTGAATCATGTTTCGATTCAACATAAATTGTGTTTGAGACGCATTCACAACAGACGGTGCTTTTAACTGATAACTACAAGCAAAATTTTGACACTTTAAAGTCCCTAATAATCGAGCACTTACTCCCGTAATTGAAA
>CALXUD010000072.1 GCA_944391585.1 uncultured Alphaproteobacteria bacterium
CTATTTTCTTATTTGCTTCTTCCCTTGCTTTTTTAACCTCTTCCTTATCCTTATTTGCCTGCTCACGAGCTTTTTCTGCCTTCTCTTTATCTTTTGGTGTTGCATTTAAAGCAGCGGCTTTTTTCTCTGCTTCTTTTGCTCTTTTCTCCGAATTTTTGGCTTTTTTCTCAGCTTCTTCCGTTTTCTTTTCCTTATCTTCAGCTGTTTTTTCTTTATCTTTAGCGTCCTTTTCTTTTTGATTAGCAATATTACCTGTTATATTTGCTGCACTTCCAATAGTAACACCAGTAACTGCAACCCCTGTTTTAATAGCCCCCTGCATTGCTCCTTTTGCTGTTGCTGCACCATAACTACCCGGATCTTGAATACCGGATAACGCACTGACAATACCGTTAGAACCGGAAATAATCTGCATTCCCATTATCAAAATGCCGGCTAAAACTAAAATCATATAAAATGATCCTTCACCCGTTAAAACATTCAGCATTTCGCTCACATCGTTAGTCAACATATAGGCAATAAGTGTGTCAGAATCTGGAATAAATCCAAGGAACAAATTGAGTAACAAGGCGATTGCAATCGCTAAACCCACCAATTGTAAAATAGAATAAACAACGATACTGAATGCTTTAACGGTATAATGCCTGGATATCGGAAACGCAAATGTAACAATAAAAATAGGCAAAAATAAAGCTACCAACCCTAACCGGAAAAAAGCATCTATCATATTGAAGGAAGCCAAGAATAAGAAGATACCAAATAAAACAACCAATATAATCCCAAACACCAACATTTTTACATGCGGTATCGTTAAATCCAAAATATATGGAAGAGACCAAGTCCTTGCTTCTTTATAAGTTGAATAACACATAAAGGTTTGTCCCATCGCCAAAAACGGAGCCACCTGACGATAAACTTTGCACGTTAAACACAACATCGCGTTCACAGCGCTATCTTCAAACACCGGTGTATAGGTTGTATCTGCTCGAGTAAAGCTGTAATTCGGATCTTTCATCCGTTCACAATAAGGACAAATCATTTCATTGGAAATACCGAATTTCTGTTCCGCCTTCGCCGCAAAACTTTCTCCTTCAGATTGTCCGAAAGTCAAATCCGTCATGTAAATTCCCAATCCGGCACTCATATTAATCAAGGGAGAAACAGTCAATGAAAACACCTCTTTAACCGGTGCATATAAAAAAGCTACTGCAACCATCACCGCAAAAAAGCGCACAAATAAATCCGAGAAAAATTCACTGATATTGGCATATCCCCACGTACCAAACAACATCAAAACTTTAACCAAAATCCAAAATAAAAAGAGAATTGCAATCAACTGTAAAGCTAATTTTTTAACATATGGTTCCGTGTAAGAAGCCAAATGTTGTACACTTTCTATCAATAAAAATCCCACGCCACAAATCCAGCAATCACTGGCTGAACGATTCATATAATCCGCCATTGTCGGACACACATTGATTTTAGAGGAATCAATAGAACTTGCAAATGCCGTATATTGACGAGCACAAACGAGAACATCTTTCGCTGCCGAAGATAAATCCGTCTCTTTTAATGTTTCCGATAAAGACAAAATATAATAAGCTTTATCTCTCATCTTTGCATCATAAGAATCGCCAACTTTATTTGCCGAACACAAATCACGAGCCGCAATAATTTCTTGAACTTTTTCCTGAGCTAATTGTGCAGAAGCCGGCATTGCCCATAAAAAAGCTCCTAATAAAAAGATAAATAATGGCTTTCCCCAATTTTTAGTATAATAAAGAGCATAGCCTAAAATCAAAATCGTCCCAATAAGAGAAATCCACAAGACATACGGCAATAAAGCGGACAAATCCAACCAGTAAATGGCGAGCACACATAGTAATAAAATGAATGTTTGTCCCAAACTTTTAAATGACATTATCTACTCCCGCTTTCCATACGCTTGCTGTAGTTCAGCTGCTTCTTGTTTTTCCTGCGCTTTTGGACTAGAGTTTTCAGGATCTGATACTGCTGTCTGTTTCATACCCTCTTCAGCTTTTTTCTTCGCGGCTCCAGCCATCGCCGTGCCGAGTGCCGTTCCTACTCCAGGGATAAATTGAAGAGCCATTCCCCCTAAAGCCATTGCACCGGCCACAGCTAAATTCTTCAGTCCGGTAAAGAAACGCACAAACTCAGATTGTGCTGATTCTCCTCCAAGAGCCGTTGAGAATTGATTGATATTTTCAGCAAATTTAATAATAAATAAAACCACAAAAAGGAAACTGAATGTTCCAACAGATAACTGTTGAATATCGGCAACAATTTTTGAATCATTCATCTGGCGAGAAATTGAAAAGAAGCCAGGCCATAAATATTCCGTAAAAGTTGTCAATACAATCATCATAAAAGCCACAAACGTGCAGGTAATCAAAAGAGAAATCATGCAACCAATTACAATTTGCCACGCCTTTCCAACCATACCCTTTGTTGCAGGGAAAACCCACGCCACTAAAACGAACGGAAAAACAATAACAATCGCTCCCACTTTGAAGAAAATTTCCACCAATGAAAAAGGGAAAATAACCATTAAAACAAAAAATGTATAGGCCAATAAAATACTCAAGATAACAGAAGTAAACGTTAATTGTTTGAATAAATAAACCGCTAAATACATTCCGCCTTTTAACATCACAAATACTCGATAAATCAAATCTTGAATCTGTAATCCCAACTCTTGAGAGAATAATGGGTAATCAGCTGTTTTTTCACCCCCCATATCAATGAAATTTTCAGGAATTCGAAAAACGGATTGGATATTTGGATCTGCATAAATAACAACACGTGATAATTCCACAAAAGCCGTCATCAACGGTGTTAAAATAATATTCAAAACATAAATAACCGCATCGGGTGAACCAATAATTGCAGCCACAACAATCACTTTAAACAAGACGGTTAAAATATCCACCCAAAACTGTTTAAAATTCGGCTGTTTCATTGAAAACAGCATTTTTATCGTTTTAAAGGCAATCCAAAATAACCAACCGGCAGCTAATAAAGCCAAAGCACTGCGACAAGAAATACCGTATGTTTTTACCGTCAAAGCTCCCATTGAGTCAAAAACTGCTTTATATAAAGTACATGGCCAACAATTTTTAACATTACTGGTCCACTGATCCGGCTTAATCTCAAAACTTCCCGCACATCCAGTTAATAAAAGACAAATACAGCAAAACATCCCGAAAAAAATCAGATTTTTTGATTTAAAAAAAGATGTTT
>CALXUD010000073.1 GCA_944391585.1 uncultured Alphaproteobacteria bacterium
TCCTTATTAAAAGGATTGATAGAATGCGAATATTGCGGTGCTATGACCCCAACGCGCAGTAAACATGGAAATAAGTATTACGAATATTACACACCACTGAAGACGGTAAAGGAAGGTGCAAAAATTGCACATTGCAAGGTTGGAAGCATTCCTGCCGGAGAAATTGAATCATTTGTTATTGATAAAATCAAAAGTATATTTCAGGCTCCTGAATTTCAGCAGGGATTATTAAAAGAATTTGAAAATCAAGGACATAATTGCAACGCGGCTGACATTCATAAAATTATCAGTGATATAGGTGATGCCATTAAATATTTTGAGCCTAGAACCATACACAATTTTATATCAGAACTAGTTAGAAAAGTAATTATTTGCCATGATCACATTGAAATTAAATTGCAACCGTTTGCGGCAACTTTGTATGAAAGCAGTTTGGTAAAACCTGATCCAGCCTTTAATAATAAGATTTTGGAATTAAAATATCCGGTGCGGTTTGGACAAAAGCGCGGTCGCACAGTTATTGTTGAGCCGGCTTCTGTGGAAAGAATAACTCCTCATCGTGATGAAAAACTTTTTAATGCTGTTACACTGGCATTTTATTGGAAACAAATCATGGAAGAAAAACATTTATCCGTGACAGAATTAGCAAGGAGGGAAAATATAGACCGCGGGTATATGGGGCAAATCATTCGCCTGACAACACTTGCCCCAGATATCATCATGGCAATAATCAACGGCACACAGCCTAAACTATTAAACTTACGCAAACTACTGCGTGAACGGTTTCCTTACTCTTGGGAGGAACAAAAACGCGAATTAGGCTTTATATAATTACGCCTTCTCGGCTTTATTTAAATTAAATTTAATGGAGATATTCTCCGTCTTCCGAATTTCAAGTGCTCATTGCAAGACATTAAACTTATGAGTATATAGCCTTTTGTATAAATCATTAACAAAAGGTTAAAATATGACACAAAATTTATTCAATGGACTACCACCTAGGGTGGTAACATATATCAAGATTCATTTGCGATATATTTTTTCAACAGGATTATTTAGTTATCAGGAACGAGAGGACTTAATTCAAGATTTAGTCCTCTTTTATTTAGAGCGATTTTATCGTAAGAAAGAAGTTCCTGATGATTACTTATTTGTATCAATAAAAACAAAAGCACAGCAAATTCTACGAACCCGGTTGCGACAGTTGCAATCGGGTTTTTTCGCCACAGAATCATTAAATAGTATGTGCGAGGAAGAAGGTTTTGAAGCTACTTCTGATTTTTCATTAAGTACATTGGAAAATAAAATTTCAATCAGGGAATTAAAATCAATTGTTTCTGATAAAGAGTGGCAATTTATAAGGCTCATTTTATTTGGTTTTACAAATGATGAGGCGACATCTAAGGCGCATGTATCAAAAAACGTTTTAGGAAATATCAGGGATAAAATAAGACGAAAAACCAAAAATAAAAAAATTTGATTTTTTTGAGGGGATTTTCCGACATCCGGGATTTTTACCTTTTGTATCAACCATAACAAAAGGAGAAAAAAATGGTTAAAAGCAAAAAGACTGTTTATGAAATCATTCAAACAATCCCGGTAGAAAGCATGATTGCTCTTTCGTTCCCTCAGTTGCGTGACTTCGAAGCACAGCTGAAGGAAGAAGTAATCGCCCACACCCTGAAACGCAAACAAAAGACCAAGGAATACCACCGTGCAGTTTTGGCCCTGCGGTGGGTTCAAGGTGTGATCCGGATTAAAACAATGGATGAATGACAAGGGGTGCAACATGGATAAAAAAACAACTATTTTGCTCGATACTGCCGGTTTCCTTGCGGCTGTGCATAACTATAAGAAAAGTGAAATCGCCGATTTAATTATTGCACTGTGCGAATTTAATTTATACGGATGCACTTCTATAAAACTAACGGACATGAAAAAAGTTCATTTTGATGCGATTCAAGAAGTAATTGAATTGCGCAATTCGCGTTGGCTTAAAACATGCGAGATTAACGCGCAAAACGCAAAAAAGCGAACTGCAAATCGCAAAGCGACCGCTGAGCGAAATTCGAGCGAGCCATCTGAACCAGCGCAAACCGACCGCCCGGAAGATAAAGAGAACGATAGTGAACTAGATAAAGAAAAAGAGTCTGAAAGTGATTTTATAAATAAAAAAGATAGAAATAAAGAGGCGGAAAATGTGGATAAGTCCCGATACGTAGGTGCTCCGAGTGTTGAAGAAGTAGCGATTTATTGCAAGGAAAGTGGTTATACTATCGACCCGGTGGCGTTTGTGAAGTGGAATTCTGACCGAGGTTGGATGAATGGCAAGAAATACATCGCGCTGGATTGGCGAAAAGCTGTCCGGAAATGGTTTTGCAAAGAAAACGGTTTGTCCTACTCCGAAATGGAGAGCATGACGGACATCTGTCACGATATGCTTAGCAAAGTAAAGGGGGCGCAAGATGAAGCCAATCACACCTGAACAAATCAAAAGAGATTTAGCAACGGCGGCTTACGTAGAGCGGCTTTTACCTCCGGTTCGACCGCCAAAATATCGGTGTTGGCTTTTTGAAATCGTTTACACTCCACAAGAAATTGCTTTTATGGATCAGCGACCAAAACCGCCTCGTCCAACTAAAGAGCAAATTGATATTTGGGAAAGAGTTATTCTGAAATGGTTGCCATTGCTGACTGTTGATGAAAGAACACTCGTATGGAAACGTGCTTGTCATATTCCTTGGAAGCTACTATGTCACGAATATAGCTTATCAAGGCCTCAATTGAACGTGCGATATGAACGTATTATCAATTACTTACGAGGTTACCTAGCAGGAAATTTGTCAAGACAAAAAAAGACAAGACATTTTCAAAAAAAAGTGCTATAAAAATTGGTATAATCGGGACGAAAGTGTAAACAGGCAATTCCGGTTATACATTTTTACAATAGCATTGAAATCCGCTGGCGGCAAACCGGCGGATTTTTTTTGTTGTAATTTTCCAATAAATCTGCCATAATCAGAGCAACCTCGTCGGGTGACGTGGTGATGTGGATTTAG
>CALXUD010000074.1 GCA_944391585.1 uncultured Alphaproteobacteria bacterium
GATAAATCTGAGGCAGCTTTAAAAATAGCAAAGCAAAATGCGATTCGGTTAGCTCTTAAAACAGCTTCTTTTAAGCAATCTGATTTTATGAAAAAGAATTGGATAAATTGTTTAGAAAAATTTGATGTTATTGTTTCCAATCCACCCTATATCCCAACTAAAGAAATCAGCTGTTTGGATAAACCTGTTCAATGTTTTGATCCGTTAACGGCATTAGATGGCGGAATAGACGGATTAGATGCTTATCGGGCATTGGCTAAAACAATAGGTTTTATTTTGAAACCAGAAGGAAAAATATTTTTTGAAATTGGCAAAGGGCAAGAAAATGCCGTTTGTGAAATTATGGCAACGCGAGAATTTAAATACATTAAATCTTATCGAGATTTGGGGAAAATCACGCGCATTTTAATGTTTCAAAAGAATTAAAGTTTTGTTTGGATATCAGTCGGAGTTGGAATTTTTTTCATTTTCTTTACAGGGGCATTGTATTCCCGAATGATAGATTCATCTCTGACTTCAATGATCAAAACCCGACCACTGTTTAAAAATGATGAGCGGATATCGGGATGGATGTAATCCAATAAAATAGCACTATCATCTGTCCTATATAAGATAGCGTGCTCTCCGCCATCATAGACGATTTTAGGATTCTTTGTATCTTCCATGCGAGCCTTAATCGCAATCATTAAATCTCCGGCAGAATTTTCTAAAATATCATATTGTTTTTCTTGTTCCATTTGTGTTTTACCCATTCATTACGCTCCACAATATATACAACATAAATGTATTATCTCATAAAAAAACAATATCCGCAAACAAAAAAGCATTTTTTTTATGACAAAAAAATTGCGAAAATTTATGAGGTTATCAAGGTTGGAAAAGGATAATCCGTTGGGATTAATTGATCAAACAAAATATCTGAAAGGTATTTCCCAATACGTTTTTCATTGAAAAGGTATACATATTTTTCATGGCCAGCTTGAGAAATTCTTTTTCGTTCGGTATCATTTTTTCGGTAAAATAAAATTTTTTCATATAATTCAGAAGGTTCTTCATAAAAAACCATTTCATTTTTATTAAACAGATCCTTGTAGCCTGTGCGTTTATCCACAAATGTTAATAATCCGTTTCCCATAAAATGAGCCAGACGATCTGAAGAATACAGATAAACATCATTTGTGTGAGATAAATTAAGCCCCATTGCTGTTTGGGATAGAATATCTTGATAAGCTGCTGCTTCTCTTAAGGGGCTGTCAAAACCTGGAAAAATGGTTTTTAACTGAGGCAGTTGAGTGATTTGTTGAACGATCTCTTCAATTTGAACTGGTTTTCCGCAAAAATGACGTGGGCGTTTAGGGCGGCATGGGAAAATAAAATCATAGGGTAGGTTTGATTTCTCAAAATTACGCTCTGTCTCTAAAGATAAATCCACTATATTGGGTAAAAAAGCTATTGTTTTTCCTCGTCCCATAAAAGGTTTAAAATATTTTTTTTCAGCTGTTGTGACTAAAAGAGCATCTACGGCAGGAAATTTTTTTAATAGTTTATGAACGTTAAAAGAACATTCAGCCTCGAAATAAGGATTAGAACCTGCACCGATTCCGTCAAAATTCCATTCTAAAATGCGTAAATCCGGTAAACGTGATTTTAATTCCAACAATGTTTCTGTTTCAATTACGTCTGCGTGACCAATAACCAAGGCATCCGGTTTTAAGGCTAAAGTATATTCCAAAAAATGTTTATTGGTGCGATAACGCCCTAATTTATTCATATGACCTGTTAAAGAAAAAATACGACACATATCGCGGTCAGAGTATTGGAAAACAGCATATCCATTTCGAATTAACCCGTTGGAAATTTTTGTTTGCATACTGTTAGTGGCGCAACCTTTAAGTTTGAGAAGAGTAAAATTACTAAGATGTAAAATGCGTTTCATGATATTTCCTTTTTTTTCAAAAATATCTGACTTTTCCAGTTTTTTCAAGTAGAGTATTTTGAAAATTTAAATAAAAATTGACAAAAATATAAAACAGTGATAAGTTGTCTTGTTTTTTTATGATATTTTATAAGGAGCTTAAAATGGCACAACCTTGGGAAAAAAAAGAGAAAAAAATAAACTGGTGGATGGTTTTTTGTTTAGTATTTTCAGGATGTGGTTTGGGTTATCAATATTTTTTTAAGGAAGAAAAGAAAGAGGAAAACATTCCCGAAGAAACGATGCGCTTTTTGGGGAGTGAAGTTGTTGGGGATTGTAAAGTGGCGTATTTTGATACGGATGGTGATTTATCTACAGCAGAGGAGTGTGATTTATTTAGCTCATATAGCAAATTAATTGCGGCTTATAATTTAAAAAAAGGAGATGTTGTTTTCAAAAATGATTGGACAAAGCTTGTCAAAAAGGCTCAAATCCAGCAAAAGGAACGCGACTAAAATTTGATTTAAGGTAATAAAAAATCCACCCAAATGGTGGATTTTTTAATGGTGCCTGGGGACGGAATCGAACCGCCGACACAGGGATTTTCAGTCCCTTGCTCTACCAACTGAGCTACCCAGGCAAGGCATGGGAAACCTTATAACCTATTTTTTTTTCTTTGTCCAGCCTTTTTTTTTAAAAAAATGTTTTTTTATGAAAAATTTTCATCATCCTTTTCAGAAATATTAGATAAGAGTCCATTCTCATCCGGTTTTTCATTCGTATGAATAACATAAGAATCATTCAACCAACGGTTTAAATCAATATC